>JAJRYU010000224.1 GCA_024275615.1 Planctomycetota bacterium | reverse complement strand
CTCGATTGCGAGCCACAAATGACATAGACAGAGAGCCTCTCTGTGTCTGTCATCAGGATCAAGTGGGGCACAACAATGGTCTGTCCCCTAAAATTGAGTCTTGCGCGACGCGCGCCAACGAGTTCAAAACGCTTGGGAAGTGCGGGCAGGCTAATCTTGCGCCCCAGACAATCGGAAACCAATTTGGTGCATTCTTCGTAGCGCTGGGCCAAAGGGACCTTTGAGCCATGATTCCAAAAACGCAAGCCTTCTGATTCACCGAGGCAATTCTGAAGGCAGTCGTAGCGGCAAGGGTGATCCTTCGATGCTTTGACCATATCCTGTCGGAATTGGCGTTCACTGACATTCACGACATCAATGAGCTGAGTCTGAGTGGTGGGATTGTCGGCGGCGATTTCGCTGGGCTGGGGTCCACGGGGAACATCTTCTTTGAACACGCCCGCAGCCCAAGCAGCGACAAAGATGACGGCGGCTGCGGCAGCGGAAATACGCCAAGTTTGAGGTGACCAAACGAAAAAACCAGCTTTTCTAGCTGGCGCGTCCTGAGATGCGAAGTCACCCTTCGATATGGATGTCCGGAGATGGGCCAGCAAGCGACCCTTGGCCACCATGTCGACGGGCTCAGACAAGGCATCACGGGTCTTACTCGCCAGACGTTCTTCATAATCTAGGACAGCACGAGCTTTTTGCGAGGATTTCAGGTAGACCTCGATTTCATGGCGCTGGGCTGCGTCCAATTCGTCATCCATATACGGATAAATCAATCTTGAGAACTCTTCGTAGTTCACGGTCTTACCTCGATCTTTGTGGGCACGACGTAGCGCCAGGTTTCGGCGACCTCCCGTTTCGGGGAGTACAACATGGCCGAGTTACGGGCCCATCCGAGTCCTTTAAGAATCGGCAAAGGTCTGGTATTCCAACAATCGGAAAATCTGGGCTCAGGAGGCCAAATACCCGCTGAAATAGGCGAATTTACCCACTTTGCGCCGCTCATCCATGTGCCTTTTTGGGGAACACGCCTGTGCTTCGGGGCCTGCCAGTGGGGCGATGCGTTGTCCTGATAATCCTTCATTTTCCTGACGAGTCCGTGATTTTGGACAATTCGACAAAATGGATGAGGCGTTCCTTGAGCATGCTGCGGGCACGAAAAAGCCTAGACATCACTGTTCCCACCGGACATTCCAGGATCTCAGAGATTTCTCGATACTTTAGACCTTCGAGGACATTGAGCATGAAAACCACTCTCAAGTGCTCTGGGAGGTCAAGAAGAGCTTGTTTGATGCGATCGTCAATGAGTTCGAAGACAGCTTCTTCGCGTTCGGCGAAGGAAAGTTCGATGTCGGCGCTGGGGTCAGGGTTTTCTTCGGCGGCTACCTCTGAAGCCACTTCCATGTCCACGGTTGGCCCTTGTCGTTTCTTTCGGCGATAGGAATTCACAAAGGCATTCATCAGGATTTTGAAGATCCACGCCTTGAAATTGCTGCCAAGCTCAAATCGATCAAAAAACCGCAATCCCTTGAGCATGGTCTCTTGGACCAAGTCTTCGGCATCATTGGCATCTTTGGTCAAACGCTGAGCGGTCCGCAGCATGGCATCGAGCTGCGGAATGACCAGGGCTTCAAATTGGGCGGCACCGTCTTGGTTTCCTGGCATTCTCATCGCCGAAGGGGATTTACTTTCAATGCTGTCCTTTCAGGATTTATAGCACAAAGGGAGCCTTTTCCGACACCACATCGATTGACAAAATAACGACGTATTCTCGAGAATGCCGAGGCAGCCTCATTCTGGCCGGGGACTCCCATGCGATTCATTGCCATTGCGCTCCTGGCGCTCAGCTTGCTTTTTATCTTCCCTGGGCTTGAAGACCGCGATTTCTGGCCTCCAGACGAATCTCGCTATGGCGGGGTTGCACGGGAAATGCACAAATCTGGCGATTTCGCCGTACCCCATCTCAATGACGAGATTTATGGAGAAAAACCTCCCGGTTACTTTTGGGCCGTGCAAGGGGCGGCGTGGGTTACCGGACAGGTTGATGAAGAATCGACCCGCCTGCCAGCAGCCTTGGGCGCAGTCATCTTGGTGTTGCTCTGTGGGTGGGCCTCGGCAAAAGATACCGGGGCTCATGCCGGATTTCTCTCCGGAATGGTCCTTTTGGCCACGCACAGTTTTGCTTGGCAAGCGCGCTATGCCCAGCTTGACTTACTTTTCGCTGCATTTGTCTCCCTGGCGGCGCTTTCAGGCTTTCGGGCTTTGGAGGAAAGTCGACCCCGCTCTCTGATCTTGTCATTCCTTTGGCTTGGATTGGCCATGTTAGTGAAAGGGCCCTTGGCTCTTTTGGTTCTCCCCTTGTTGCTATTTTGGCGGCTTCTAGGCCGCCCAGAAAAAAGAGAGGGAACGTCCTTTAAGAAAGCCTGCATGTTGGGACTAGCGTTGATGCTGTTACCAGGGATCGCTTGGCTGGTTTGGGCCGGCGAAACTCATGGTTGGGGTTATGTCCGAGATGATCTTTTCCAACGGAACATCATTGAACGGGCACAGAAGGGCCTTGCTCACCGACAGAATTGGCACTTCTATTTGAGGCGATTGCCCTTGGCACTCGCACCTTGGCTGCTCTTTTTGCCCGTGTTCCTGTCCAAAAACGTTCGTGATCTTCTGGGCAAGAAAGGGCGGCGTCTGTGTGGTTTTTCTGCGCTTTGGGTGATCTTGTTTTTCACCGTGCAGTCGGTCTTCCCTGGCAAGCGTAGCGTTTACACTTTCATCTTCTATGCGCCGATTGCCATCCTCATCGGCAATGGAGCCGCAGCAGCAGTCAGCTCGAAATCAACCCTTCTTCTGCGTTCATGGTCTGGGTTGATTATGGCCGCCGTTGCGCTTGCCTGCCTAGCTCTCGGCGGCGTGCTCATGTTCACTTTTTTTCGTCCAGAAAACTTCGAATGGATCCAAAATGCGGCCTCTGATCTTGTGCACAAAGATGTGCCGCTGTTGTGGTCGGACCTAAGATTGCCAACGACGGAAAGCCCCGCTTACGCCCGGTTTGTCGGTCATATGCGGCTCTTGGCGTTGCCCTTGATCGGTGCCGGTTTGGGCACGCTATTTATGATGGTGCGGCGGCGCTTAGACTCGGGCCTGGACGTCTTGCTTCTCGGTCTTGCTGCGGCAATTGGCGTCGCTCTTGCGGTGGGTGCCCCGTGGCTCAATGAGTCTCGATCGAGGCGTGTCCTTGCTCAGTCAGTAAAGCAAATAGTGAATGACAGCCCCTTGGCAATTTTTCGTCATACCGATGAAGGCCTCTTGTTCTACCTTGATCAGCATCTGCCGGAATTGACGGGAGACCCGCCGAGATTCGACGAAAACGCGACGCGGGAGCAGAGGCTTGCGCAGCTGAACGGTGCCGCTGAATCAGAAGCCTCTTCTTGGCTTATTGCTGGAGGCGTCAGCTATCTTCTCATTCGTCGGTCTGATCGTGAGCGACTCGTGGACCTAGAAGAGGATAAGGACTACAAAGTTGTGCAAAGTCGAAGAGTCGGGTCCCGAAGGTGGTACGATCTGATCAGGTCAACCCAAGGAGTTCCCAAGTGACGACCAAAGCCATCTCTGTTGTCGTTCCTCTTTTCAATGAAGAGGAAAACGTCGCGCCACTCTTGCAAGAGTTGGTGCCGGTGTTGAAGCGCATCGGCAAGACATTCGAAATCATCCTTGTCGATGATGGCTCCACTGACAACACAAAGGCTGAAATCGCCGCGGGTATGCGCGCCTATGGTCAAGACATTCGTTTCCTGTCGCTGCGTCAAAACACTGGCCAGACTGCAGCCATTGAGGCTGGGTTTCGTCGTGCTCGAGGCGAGCTCATCGTTATGATGGACGGCGATCTTCAAGTGGATTCTGCCGACATTCCGATGATGATTGAAGCAGCCAAGGACTACGATTTGGTCCATGGCTGGCGGTGGCAGCGAAAGGACACACCGTTCAAGCGTTTTCAGACGAAAATTGCCAATGGCGTGCGCAACTACCTGACCGGTTCTGAGGTTCGGGATACGGGTTGCCCGCTCAAGGTGTTTCGTCGGCAGGTGGTGGAGCGCTTCAAACTCTATTCCGGCATGCACCGTTTTTTCGTCACTCTAGCTCGTATGGAGGGCTTCCGGACTTTGGAAGTGAAAGTGCGCCATCGCCCTCGCTTCGCCGGGGTCAGCAAGTACGGCATGTGGAACCGAGTTTTTCGCGCATTTCGCGATCTCTTTGCAATTCGCTGGATGATGGCCCGTCGATATCGCCTCGAATTCGACGAAATTGAAGCTAGGGAAATTGAGGAAAGTGCCTCTGATGACCTTAGGGAGCGCTCCGAAGCCGATTTGGACGGAGATTTGGAAATATCGTCGCCGGGGTGTTGAGTCTCTTTTCTCCCACCGTTAAATTGCGCCCTCACAAGCACCCGTAGCTCAACTGGATAGAGTACCTGGCTACGAACCAGGCGGTTCCAGGTTCGAATCCTGGCGGGTGTACTCGAAGCCGTAAGTCCATCGACTTACGGCTTCTTGCTTTGGGCGCTGCGAATTCTCCAAAGTCGCCAAACCAAAAGAGCCGTCGCCAAGAGACCCACGACGATCAAGATTTGGCCCTTTTGGCTCGAAAGTAAGCGAAACTTGCGAATCTCTGCCAAAGCAATCAACCCAGATCCTGCCACCGTGCAAAGAAGCGTATTGGGCAAGGTGCCAACAAGAGTTCCCAAGAAGATGGACGGCAGGGGAATCCTGGTGAGACCCAAAAGGTAATTGGACGGCCCCGAAGGGAGTATCGGGGAAAGCCTGAGTAAGACAATGCCCCGCCAACCTTCTTGGCTCAGGGCTTGTTCAATCTTGGCCAAGTTTTTCCGTTCAGCGATCCCTGTCGTTGCCCAGCGCCTCAATAAGTAGCGGGAACTCGCGCTGCACAAAACGGCGGTGATACTGCGCGCAAACATGGCGATCGGGATAGCGAGAGGAAGTGGGAGAAGGAATCCGCAGGCGACGCTCAAGACCGTCGCTGGAAAGAAAAGGGCATTTGCGGCGACGAAAATCCCCAAGGCTATCGCCGCACGGGTGATGACCGGGAAGGTGTTTAGGTATTCGACCAGATCTTCCAAGACCGATGAATCTCCGACAACGTGCTTTCGAGGCAGCCATGGATTCTTTGGCCGTGCTCGCCTCAGAATGAGGAATTGGGCTTCATTTGGGACTATGCGCGACAAGAAGATTCACTGCAACCGAGGCCCCATGATTCTGTTTACCCTCCTGGCCAAGAGAATCACGGAGCTTGATTTTGTTGGCACGAGAGGGGGTGGTGTGGTTGGCAGATAAAAAGAGGCCTTGGCATCGCCAAGGCCTCGATCGCTCGTAGGGAAAAGGAACCGGCTCGCAAAAACCGGTACTAGAGCACGGGAATATCAGGCTAAGGATTGGTCTCCTTCAGAGTTTCAATTTTCTCTCGATCGCCCACAGAGGCGTAGGCCCGGCCGAGAAGGAAGGTCTTCATGCGTTTTTGCCTTCTTGTCTTAAGCGGCGGAAGATTCTCAAGAATCTTGATGGCATCGGTCGCCATTGATTCTTGAATACAGCGTTGAGCATGACGCATCTTGGCATCGATCCTCTTGGCAGCCGTGTCCAGCTTCGCAACCCTCTCGGTGCCAGCACTGTGTCGGTGGGCAACGAAGAACTTGGCCTCTTGGTCGACGATTGTGCCGTCACGAAGGACCAAAGGTGATTGCTTTTTGCCATCAACCACGATGGACCAGTGATAAGCTTGACCCGGTCGAAGGGGTTCTTGCCAAGGAAAGGCGAACTTGACACGTCGATTTTTCACTGTGAATTCTTGAACCGGCATGGTCTCGCGATTCTTCTGCTTGTCTTCCAAAGTCAAAAGGACATTTTTGGGATTCGTCATTCCCTTGGGAATGCGAAACTCGAATTCGGGCCGTACATTTGTGGTCTTGCCGCGAGGTATGATGAGGTCCATCTCGCTGTTTCGATGCCCCTTTGTTTGAAAGGGAGGGGTGATGGCGCGTTTGGCCTTGACGAGTTGAGTTTTGAGAGCATTGCCGATCATTTGGCCGAGATTCATTTCGGGTTGATCTGCGACGCTTCCCATGGTCTTGTTGAGAAGATCAATGGCCAAGTCGAAAAACGCTTCCTTGGCTCGGCGTTCTCGCTCCAAAGCCGCAATGGCCGCTTCTTTCTGGTTCGTTTCTATCTTGAGATTCGAAACCATGCCCGCAAGTTGAAGACGTTGGCTTTCCTCTTGCTTGAGAAACTGAGTCGCCAGGCCAAGACTGAGAACCAAAAGCAAAAAGACCGCTGACAAGCTTGCGGCAAGACCAGGATTGCGCCGACACCAACGGGACGATTTTGTCCACCGCGTGGCGGGTCGGGCCAAGATCGGTTCGAATTCGCGAATCCGTCGTAAGTCCTCGGCGAAGTCGAGCGCGCTCTTGTAGCGTTTGCTTGGTTCCTTGCGCAGGGCAGTCTTGATGACGACGCTCAACTCTTGTGAGATCGAAGGGTTTAGATCTGAAGCGGAGGGGGCTTCTGTTTCGAGAATGGCGTGATAGAGGGCTTGCCGGTTTTGAGCCATGAATGGGCGTGAGCCAGTTAGGCACTCAAAGAGTGTGACTCCCAAAGCATAGATGTCTGTGGCCCGGTTTGAATTCGCTTTCTTGCTCTTGATGAGCTCTGGAGCCATGTAAGCCGGTGTACCGTGAAGGCCTACAACCCGTGTCAACACCGCAACGTCATCTTCCGCACTACCTGCCAGTCCGAAATCCAAAAGGATGGGGCGGCCCGTGTTTTCGACCATGATGTTCGCTGGTTTGATATCACCATGAGCGATCCCCGCTTCGTGAGCTGCATGCAGGGCTCGCGCGGTTTTTTCAATGAGTTGCAGAAACTCCATGATCTCGCACCGAGCCTTGGGCAGGATCCTTGGTTTCTTCTTGTCCACAGTCAAAGGGGCATCGTCCGTCGCCAAGTCGCCGCTCGAGAGACTGTAGAATTCGCTTTCCTCTCCGGACTCAAGTGGAGTGGCCGGGCGCAAAATGTCGCGAAGTGATTTTCCTTCGACGAGTCGCATGGCGATGTATGCTTGACCGTCAAGAATGCCACCATCGTAAACTGGGCAAATACCCGGGTGATCGACTGTGGAGAGGGCCTCAATTTCTCGGCGATAACGAGCAAATGCGAGGTCCTGAGAATCGCCGCAGTTTTCTAAGAGTTTGATGGCCACACGGCGCCGCAGCTTGGTGTCCTTTGCCAGGTACACCCGACCTTGGCCTCCGCGGCCGATTTCCTTGAGCAGCCGATAGTCGCCAATGACTTGGTTGTTTCGGGTGCTTGTATCCCTTGGTGAGAACGGGATTTCAGAGCCTGATTCTGACCAGTCTTTCTCGAAAGCGACATAGTCTTCCGCGACCGCAACTTCGTTGTGGGGAAACAGTTCCAAGTATTCCGTCAACGAGCGTTTGTTGCCACGCATGCGATCACGCGAGTATGTCGTTCTGAATCTGTTTGGATCGTAATTTTTAAGCGTATCCGAGTTCACAAAAATCCACCCCTGGTGTCTCGCTTTGAGGCATTGTCGGTAGCGACTGACAATCCATGATCGATGAACGAATCACCGCGAGATTCACTCCGCTCAAAAACCCATCATTGGAATTGACGCCGTGTTTGGTCCGACATTCCCAATAAAATTACCGGAGCGAGCAATCTCTCGGGCCCATTCGCAGCGGATTCAATATATTCGCAGCGAGATTGCCCATGCGATGTACCTAAGTCTTGTGCGGTCAACACTGCACATGGAAATGACGTCGTGAATTGGTGACATGTGCAGAGGTTTATTCAAATTATTCGACGAATTGACGAAACATAGCTCAGTTAGGATTGTCATGAAGGTGGCAAAGATTTGAAATTCCTGAGTGTTGTCGAATGCTCTCAGGTAGGCAAAAACGAGAACGGGCTGGGTTTTGCCCAGCCCGTTCTCGTTTGTTCGTGGTTTGGTCGCACGTCCCAAGACGGCGTACACATGTCAGCTATTTCCCACCTGATTCTTCTCGGCGCCGACGATTGAACTCTTCCTGCCGCTTGTTGGTTTCAAAGAGTTTGCGGCAGGCGTCAATGATGTTCATGTGGTTGGCCAAGAAGTTCCGTACCGCCGAAGCCGACCAGTGGCGGATGAGACCCGGCGATTTCTTGACTCCGGTGACATTCCGGTGTTTGAGCGCTTTTTTCCCCATGTCATTGGTCTTCTTGGCCTCCATTTTGAATTGGGGGAATAACTCGCAAAGGGCGTCCATCATGTTGTTGTACTTGACGCCGCTAAAAGACCTGGTCGGATTTTTTTCCGGGCCAACGTAGTTGCTAAATCTCTCAAAGAGCGGCTTAATCTTGGCGCTGACAGCGTTGATTTGGCCGCTGTCGGCACTGGGATAACTTGTACCAGCCGGTTGGTAAAGTTCGAGTGATCCCTTGCTCTTGCAGACCCAACACTTGAAGTAGCCCTTTTTCTTACAGACCTTGCACTTGGGGCCTTCCTTGCCATCTCTAAAGATGAGACGGCCGACGCCGTTGCAGCGCCAGCACTTGATCACGCCCCGTGCTTCACATCGAGGACAGGCTACGGTGAGAAAGGGGTCGGAGTAGATCCCCTTGCCAAAGCACTCTCGGCAGTTGGCCAATTTCTTGCCGCGACATTCCGGACATTTCATCGGCAGCTTCTTGCGACCACCGTTGCATGTTCCACATTCAGTCTTTTTCTTTCCTTCGCAGCGCCCACACGGAGAGGGCTTCCACTTGGCCCAGAACGTCATACCGGTGGACTTGTTGCGGGTGTAGGCCCGATTTTTCTGACCTTGAGCCTGTGGCAGAGCCCAAGTCAAGATGACAAGGAGAGAAATGGTGATCGCGGAATACTTCGCTATTCGGTGATTCTTCATGTCGATAATGTCCGTTTTGCCAACTCTTCCTGGTTTTTTTGCCTTTCGGCAGGTTGATTATGGCGCTGTTAGCCTTTCAGGTCCAACCTTCAATTTTCCAGGTTCTTGAGAGGCCCAGATTTCCCGATAGGATAGCCCCCCTGTGGGACGTCAGCTCAAGGAGGGGGTCCAGACGCCATTTATTTGGTACCTGGACCGTGCCTTACGCAACGGACACGCGCGAACCGGGTCAGGCTTTGATTAGAGCAGCCCTAAGCGATGCTGGCCGTGTGCCGTAAGTAACACGGTCTGGGTTCCAAGTTGATGGCGTTTTTTCGTAGAATGCCCGAGGCCGACCGCCCCCGGCTGGGTCCCCGTCCTGGCATAATTGCCTCTCGACCCGATTTGGATCAAGAAGGAACCCCATGACCTACGAGGTTTTTACCCTTAAATACCGACCTCGATCGTTTGACGATGTCGTTGGTCAAGAAGCCGTTGCCGCAACTTTGAAACGCGCCGTACAGACGGACAGGGTGGCCAACGCCTATCTTCTTTGTGGTAGCCGAGGTGTCGGTAAGACCTCAATGGCACGTATCTTGGCCAAGGCACTCAACTGCCCCCAAGTTCAAGAAGGTGAGCCTTGTAATTCTTGTGAAGTGTGTCTGTCGATCTCACGTGGAGAAGACTTGGATGTCATCGAAATCGATGGTGCCAGTAACCGGGGTATCGATGATATTCGCGCCATCAGAGATGGTGCGGGTTACGTTCCCTCCCGTGGCAGATTCAAAGTCTACATAATTGATGAAGTTCATATGTTGACGATCCAAGCCTTCAACGCATTGCTGAAGGTCTTGGAAGAGCCACCGGGGCACGTCAAGTTTGTCTTTGCCACCACCGACCCGAACAACTTGCCCGACACCATCCTCTCGCGTTGCCAGCGTCATGAGTTTCGCCGGATTTCCGAAGTCGACATCATTGCCAGGCTCAAACAGATTTGCCAAAGCGAATCCGTGTCTTGCGCGGACAATGTTCTCGAGTCTATCGCCAGAAAAGCGGAAGGTGGACTTAGAGATAGCATTTCGCTTTTGGATCAAGTGGTTTCGTACGCTGGCGAGAATATTGAGCTTGCGGACTTAGAACGTGCGATCGGTGTCTTGCCCGCAGAGCATCTTGAGGGTTTGGCGCGAACGATTGCCGCGGAAGATCTGCCGCGTGTGCTCGCCGCTCTTCATGGTGCCTTCTGGTCGGGCTACGATCCCCAAGAATTGATGGCAGCGATGACTTCCTGGTTGCGTGACTACATGGTGTGGCATGCCGATCCAGGCGGACGCAAACCTGGGCGGATGGAAGCGCTCTTTGAGGAACTATCGGCATCGATGCCTCTGGACCGTGTTCTCTATTTAACCAAGTTGTTCCTAAACTTGCGTGGCGATGTGAAACGCAGTGGTCATGAGCGTATTCAATTGGAGTTGACCTGCATCAAAGCGGCACGTTCCGGCGGCATGCTTCCGGTGGAAGAAATCGTCGAACGCTTGAAGGGAAAAGTCGCACCGCCCCCCATGCCCGTCGTTCAGCTTCGGCCTGAATCTCACACAACTTCTGTTCACGAAGAAACCGCCCCTCCTCAGTCCGGCCCAGAAACGCCTTCGTCGCGAAGAGAGACTCGGACACCTAAAGAGACACCCAAGGCAACCTCCTTGTCACCCAGCCAGAGTCCTACGCCCCAATCATCGCCTCATGGGGGCACCGACAGCCAACCACGTGCAGGCGGTTCTCAGGCCAGTGGAAGTGCTGATCTAGGCGTTCAAGCTGTTATGGAGCGTGAGCCGAAAAGAGCTGCTGCGCCGGTGAAAACAGTTGCCCCGTCGATGGATTCCCTACGTGACTTCTGGGTCAAAATTGTTGATAGCGTGAAGAACCAAAGCTCGATGGTTGGCTCGTCTTTGGATCAAGCCATACCCCAGTCAGTTGATGCCGCCCAACTCGTACTCAATGTTCCCAAGTCGAATACGTTTTTGTGCGAACAGTTGTCTCGCGGGGATGCCTTGAGCATGATTTCGCAGGCGATTGACAACGTCTGTGGCTGGACCATCAAGGTGGCAGTCAGGCAAGTTGAGACTGGCCCCGAAGGGGCTCAGATCATGAAAAAGAGTGTCTATGACGATCCCACAGTGCGTCGGTTTATCGAGCACTTTGACGGTGGGATCATGAATGTGGAGAAGACGGATGGCTAAGGGATTCGATCCTGCGGAATTGATGAATCAGGCCCGCAAAATGAAAGACCAGATGGCGAAGGTTCAAGAAGGTCTCAAGGAGCGCGTTGTTGAAGCCGACGCGGGAGGTGGTCTGGTCCAGGTCTTTGTCAATGGTGGAACGGAAGTTGTTGGCATCAAGATCAAGCCAGAAGCCGTCGATCCCGACGATTTGGGCATGTTGGAAGATCTGATTATGGTCGCCATCAATGCCGGGATTGAAAAGGCTAATGCCTTGTCCGAGGCCGAAATGGGCAAGATCACCGGTGGCATGGGCGGCCTGTTCTAAATATGGATTGCTTTCATCATGCGCGAGTTCGCCGAACCACTCCAAAAGTTGATTGCTGAGTTTGAGAAGTTGCCGGGCATTGGTGCCCGGACGGCAGAGCGCTTGGCCTATCACCTTCTGAAAATCGATAGAGACTCGGCTATGTCTTTGGCGCGAGCCATTCGCGATGTGAAAGAACGTCTCAAGACTTGTCAGATTTGTTTCAACATGACGGATGGCGAGTTGTGCCGTATCTGCGCCGATCGTGATCGTGAACAGGAGATCGTCTGTGTGGTCGAACACGTCCGCGATCTCATCGCTCTTGAAAAAGTGGGGGCCTACCGTGGCCTTTATCACGTGCTTGGTGGCCGCGTCGTTCCGACGGCGGGGAAAGGAGTCGATAGCACGACCCTGTCGTCGCTGTTGACTCGTGTTGCCGGAGGAACGATCAAGGAGATTATCCTGGCAACCAATCCTGATGCCGAAGGTGATGCCACGGCGCTCAGCATCGGCAAACATCTCGCCGGAAGCGCTGTCAAGGTGACACGGTTGGCGCGGGGAATCCCAGTGGGTGGCAGCATTGAATTCGCTAATGTGGAAATGCTGAGAGAAGCAATGGCGGGCCGTCAAGAGGCCGAAAATAAATAGTTGATATTTTTTCTTCTATTTGGCCGGTCATTTGCTGGGTATAATAAGCTCCCTCGGGCGGGGAGCCGATCATCGACCCTTCCCGTTTCGTAAACAACAAACCAACATGAATTGCACCAAGGACTTATGGCTCTCGAACTGAGGCTTTCAAATCGTCTGGATCTCCAGCTCAAACTGGCTCCGCAGATCATTCAATCTATTGAGATCCTGCAGTTGGCCAGTATGGATCTGCAGAGCTTGGTGGAGCAAGAGCTCGATATCAACGATTACCTGGAGATCGCCCCGCCTGAGACGGTTGAGGCTGAGCCGAGTTCCGAAGCTTCAGTGGAGCAGGGATCGACAACGGAGCAAAGGGCGACGGAGTTGGGTGCTCTTGAGGCTCAAGGGTACTGGGACGAAGAAGTTCCACGATTCAAGAATGCCATCAACCACGAGGCCAGCGATCGCAAACAAGAGGCGATGAACAACACGGCTGGTCCTGGGCCATCCCTGCATGAGTTTCTGCTCGACCAGTTCCATCTCCTTGAGATCGACCCACTTATCAGGGAAATCGGCGAAGATCTGATTTTCGCTATCAACCCGCAAGGCCGCTTGGAATTTGATCTCGAACGTGTGCTTGCTGACCATGAAGGCAGCACCGAGACTGAAATTGCCACGGCATTGACTTTGATCCAAGGTTTGGAACCACGAGGAATTGGCGCCCGCTCAACGGAAGAGTGTCTCTTGTTGCAGTTGGACCCCACTGATCCCAACGTGGAACTCAAGCGCCGCTTGGTGGGAGAGTTCTTGGAGGACCTCATCAAGAATCGGCGCCCCAAGATCGCCAAGTCTTTGATGATCTCCTTGGAACAATTAGAAGAGCTCGTTCACGATCTCATGCAGCTGGATTTTCAGCCAGGGCGGACCGCCGTGGCGGAAGAGCCTCACTACATCTACCCTGATATTATCGTTGATTGGACGCCGAACGGTTACGAAGTTCGTTTGGCAGGGAGTTTGTTTCCCTCCCTTGTTGTTGACGAAAGCTACAAGGAGGTTGTGGGCAATAAGAAGGTCCCAGCCGAGTATCGTGATCAAGTGAGAAAACAAGTGGAAGGAGCCAGATGGCTCATTTCCGCCATTGAGCAGCGCCAGAATACGCTCATGCGTGTGGCCAAGCGTATCGTTTTCTATCAAAGAGACTTTCTTGAGTTTGGTCCTCACTACCTAGCACCTCTCAAGATGCAGCAGATCGCCGATGACTTGGGCATCCACGTTTCAACCGTGAGTCGTGCGACCCATGAGAAATACATGCAGACCCATCGTGGTATCTTTGCGCTGAAGTTCTTCTTCAGTGGCGCGACTAAGAGCGTGGACGGTGGGGTCGAGAGTCGTTCCAGTGTGAAACAGCGTGTCAAAGAGATCATCGACCAGGAAGACAAGAAGTCACCGCTTTCAGACGAGGAAGTGGTGAAGCGCCTCAAGGCTTCTTTCGGCGTCGATGTCGCACGCCGCACCATCACCAAGTACCGCAAGGCCCTTGGCATTCCCAGCACGCGCCAACGCCGCCAGTACTAGCCGCTTG
Source organism: Planctomycetota bacterium (assembly GCA_024275615.1). GTDB lineage: Bacteria > Planctomycetota > DRQF01 > S139-23. The sequence goes on along the minus strand of JAJRYU010000224.1, from coordinate 7,393 downwards.
GAAGAGGAATGAGGGCGCATTGTGCCTGCTGAGGATTGAACAAAGACATGATTTTTCTGCTCCAACGCGGTAGCGGCTTCCGTGATTCAGGCTAGGTATCAAGGAAACCCCAAGCTGCATCTTCACTGGCAAAGATGAGTTCGCAGACGTAGGACGTGTCCGTCCTGCTGGTATTCCAGTTGTTGGGGACGACAAGGTCTTTGGCGCAATCGTAATCGGCGGCGACGGCTTTGGGATAGAGAATGCCGTAGGGACCTCGAACGCACTGTTCGGGTTTGACTTCGTGGATGCCGCAGCTCTCATCCGCCTGGACAAAAGGGCAGTCCTTGGTCTTAGGTTCCATAGCGAAGTAGAAGAAGACGTGGTCGTCGATTTTGTCCTGGTGCAAAGTGAGATACTTGGTGAAGAATTCTCTTTTGCTCAGCGATAGATGACCGGCGATACGTTCGACATCCGTGGGTAAGAAACGAACTCCCACCCCCGGCCCAAAATTGCGGCAGCACTTGCCACACTGGTTGCAGTCGAATCCTGGTGGAGCCCAAGGATCAGGTGCAGATGCGGACATGGAAATCTTCTCCATGGAATTCAGGTCCAAACGGTGTCCTACCATGGCACAATAGCAAATCCATAAGACGATGGCATGAGCGGTATTGCGGCAATCACCATAGCCGAATCTAGACCAGGCCCAGTGCTCATCTCAAGAAAGTGAAAGAAATCGCCAACGATTCGGCATCCAGTGGAAGAGAATGGCAATGAAGCGAATGAGAAAGGTGATTTCATGGCAGGGAACAAGACAATGAAGAGTTTGATGATGTGGAGCATCGTCGTCCTACTCTCGGCCCAAGGCTTGATGGGGCAGAGCAAAGACGAGAGTTTTGCCCGGGCAGAGAGACTTCGGAACCAGTCGGGAGCAAGGTGGGACGCTGGTGAGTTCCTTGTCGCTGCGAAGGAGTTGCGTGAAGCTGATTCTATCTATCAAAGACTCGGCGCTGCGTATGTCGGTCAAAGGCTCAAGACTCTTCGGGCTCTCATCTTTCATGAGTCCAGCGCCGGAGAAATCGAATCCGTGCTCGCAAGTGTCGACACTTTGGCGAAGCTTGTGGCGAAGGACAAAGACAAAGCTGGAGAACTTCAGTGGGCGTTTACTTCTGCCGTTGTGCAGATTCTCAATCGCAAGATTCCCTATGACAAGGCTCTCAAGGTCATGGAGCACTGTCGTAGCGCATTCAAGAAAAACCGGCTCGGCAGGCTTGAGGCCCTAAGTTGGCATCATCAAGGCGGTCTCGAAGGTGACAATCAACATTGGGACGACATGGAGTCGGCCTTCCGAACAGCCATTGGGCTACGCAAGAACTTCCAAGATAAGCAGGACCTGGCCTGGAGTTACAACAGCCTTGCTTCCTACCTCATCGAAGCAGGCCGCTTAGATTCAGCGATGGTGCCTTTTGAAAATGCAGAATCCTTGATGTCAGAAGGTGTCTTGGAGCATGAGGCCGCGATGGCGCTGAACTTAGAGAGTCTCATCAAGAGTTTCGAAGAGCTTGAGAAAGTGACACGGCAGCAAGTGAGCTGGCTTTGGGACTTAGCGGAGCGTCGTGCGGCCCATGAGAGGCCTCGTGTTATCCCAGTTGACTTTTTGTTGCGCAGCGCAGCGGAATTGGCGGTAAGAAACAAGAGGAACGTCACATCCGCTGTGCGCCGATTGACCCGTGTGACCCTCGATGGGGCGCCGGAAGAAGTCAGAACAGATCTGCAACTGCGTGCGGCTAGGCTGGCTAGTGATCATGGCAAAGGGAAGCTGGCTCTCACGATTTTGAAGAAAGCCAAATCGAACGGTGGTTTGTGTGCTCCTTTGACCCAGGCCAGGATTTCTCTCGAAAAGAGCCTGGCTTTGATCGCCATCAAGGACAAAAAGAAGCTGCCAAGTGAATTGAAGACAACACGAAGCCTGTATCAAGGTTTGAAATCTCGAGGCCTGGAGGAGGATGCTCTCAAAGTCCTTGTGGCCGCGTTTTCTAGATGGCCAGAATCTCCTTTGGCCGCACAGACCAAGAGTGCCTACGACGCTCTCAGACGCAATGGCATTCCAGGTGGAGATGGTGCCAGCGCATCGGTGCAGAGACCATCAAAAGAAGTTACTGACTTGAGCGCTCACGAGGCAGTCTTTCGCATCTATGCGAGTGACGACGGCAAGATTATTTTGGAGGACATTTTCTCCGGGGCGAAGACGAAGATGCGCACAACTTGGAAACCCAAGAAACAAGCTCTTAATGGTTGCTCCGTTGAGTTCTTCGGTGGTTACATCAGGGTTATTGACATGAACTATGGCAGAACGTCTCGAGCCGCAGGCACCCCATCACCTGGCACCATGACTCTGGACCTTTTCAAGAACTACGTGCCTATTCCCAAAGGCGGTGGTATTGAAGTGACAAAGAGCGGGGCAACTCGTTTCTTTCGCGATTAAACCATGAGTGAATTCAGTCTTGATGCCGAGGAGATGCAGCGCAACAGTGCGTGGATCCTGTCCATCGCCAAAGGTCTGGTTGCGGACGACGGCGAAGCAGAAGATTTGGTTCAGGAAACTTGGCTGAAGACCTTAGAAAAGCGCCCGGATACGACGCGTTCGATCCTGCCGTGGATGTCCAGTGTGCTGAAGAACTTAGCGCGGCGCCGGGTTAGGGATCGCCGACATCACGCTTCTGTTTCATTCGAAGAATCGATGACCGAGCCCGTGTTTTCTGGGAGCCAAGGTCTTGATGAGTCCTTTGAGGTCTTGGGTGCGTTGACGGCGGAACTCAAGCGACTTCCTGAACCCTATCGCAGTACTTTGGGCATGTTCTATTTTCACAAAGTGACCGCAGAAGCGATCGCCAAAGAAAAAGGCCTACCCGCCGCCACTGTGAGAGGACATCTCCACGATGGCCGTGAAATGCTGCGAAAGAAACTTGATGCCTATTTTGGCGGCTCACGGGCAAAGTGGGCGCAAGGGCTCGTTGCCCTTTGCGGCCTCAAACCGACAGTTGCTCATGGTCAGAGCATTGCATTTTGGAGTTTGCAGAAAATCGCTGCGGCAGCGCTTGTGCCTGTTGTTGTCTTTTCTTGGATCTATTTAACTAAATTTGCCGACTCCGGGGCACAGAACGATCTGCCTGAGATTACAACGGAGAAGTACATAAACACTGGCGGGGATGCTGCGATTCGTAGAAACGCAGCTGTCGTTAGCACAGACAAGAGGCGAGAAGGAGAGGTTGGAGGGGTTCCTGATCTGCGATTCCGCGGCGCTTGGCTGGCACCCGAGCAATGCGGAATTGCAGTTAAGGTTTTGAACAGTGCTGGCGTTCCCATTGAAAATACCAGGGTCGCCTGGAGTCGTGACAGAAACATTTTTGGTTCGTCAAACGATTTGGGCATTGCGTCTTTGGCCTTCCGCATAGGACGTACTCAATCTCGAGAGCGGTTTTTCATCTTCGCCGATGGCTTCGCTGAGATGGAAATCACTCTTGGTTGTCAACTTGAAGAATGGGCGAATATTCACACCGTCACCCTAATTGCCTCCGGAGCTCTTGACTTGAGAATCGTCGACGAGAAGGGACGACCCCTAGCCCCTAGTTGGGTCTTCTTTGAATATGACCCTGCGTCCGCTGTCGAATCGAGAGAGCTGGAATTTGGACCGCCCGCCGTAGAGAGATTTTCTCTGGTGACTCAAGAACTCACATGGGCCAACGAGCACCTCCGCGGCTTGCCTCAAGGGCGCTTGCGCGTGTGGGTTGCTTCTTCCGAGAGGCCTTTTGCTCACACGGATATTCTCACTGTCCCGGCAAAGGGTGAGCCTCTCAAAGTGACGATTGAATTAGGGCACTTTCCCAAGTCCCGAAGACTTGAAGGTACCGTGGTTGATTGGCAAGGCAGGGCTATTCCTTTTGCGGAAGTCGTGGTTCGGCTAACAGGGCATCAGGAAAAACTCGATGGCCCAAGTTGGCGAACCGGGACGCGCCACTTGAGTTGCGACAAGCACGGCACTTTTTCTTTCATCAGGAGGTTCGCCGGAGACTATGAGGTCGAAGTGAGCGACGCTGAAGGATCTTACCTGAATCGTCGTCGCCTAGTGCTTGCTTCGCAGGATAGGATCAAGATCGAATTGGGTCGTTGAGCACTTTGGCAAGCGACCTACAGTCACTGTGAAGAACGTGGCGATTTTCATCAGGCAGATGGACTACAAATGTCTTCGCGAAGCCTCAGTGGAGTCCGCCACAATTCAGAAGTCTGCCCGTTGAAAGGGCGTGCTCTGGTGTGCCCGCAGGGTGCAAAAAGTCAGGCGATCTGCAAACCCTTGTAGCTGACAGACTTTCGCCCTACCCTCGGCCTCCATGGGAAACGTGCGAACGCCTCATCCCCTCCAATTCTACGCCAGAGATTCGTCAGCATTCTTGACATCACGTTTTTCTTGCCAGTCGTCGGCGTGATATCGGCGAAGACCAAGAGACTGGGTCGACCTGATCACCATCAAATAAGAAGGCTTGGCTGCGATTCAACGTCGGCGGACTTTTTTGCACACTGCGCTCACGCAAAAGCAGCCATGTTCATCACCTCTCACAGCCCGATGCTCGGGCACACAGGATACAACCCCCTATCCGCCCACGTCGCCGCTTGAGGATGATAGAAAACTCGCACTTTCAACGATAATGCGACGGCCCATCTGCGCCGGTTTACCCATCTTGTCGGATCATTGATCGCGAAAAAACCGCCTGCTTCTCGCACACACCGAACTCAAGAGCGGAAATCTGGCGGGCTCACCCTTCAGCGCCAAACAAGAGAACAAAGATTCACTTGGCATGAAGGCATCAATTCTTTTGGCGGAAGGCGGGTTCGAGAAGTAGGTCTTCTTCGGCTCGAAAGTTGAGAGGGTCGGCGAGCAAGTTGGGGCACAAGATGATGAGAGTGTGAGGGCCAGGAATGAGGCGGAAGTCCCAGGCGCTTCCCCAGCTTTGACTGCCACGGATTCTGCCATCCACAAGGGTATGCCCTTGGCCATCCAAAATGACAAAGGTAAAGGGCCCACTCGTCCCTTTCGGTTTTACTTTCACATTGACGCCAAGGTCCAGAACAAGACGCTCGTCATCTTTCGATTTCTCTGCCCGCACAATACGACCGGTATGGGCGTAGTCAGGATGATGAACGGCGATGAAGTAGTCTGACACACCCAAGTCGCCGAAGTGAAAACTGCCGTCTGCGCCGGTGACAACTTCACTTTTGCGGCCGAGAGCTGGGATGCCGTCGATGTCGAACAAGGTAACAGTCGCCCCATCTTGGACCTTTCCCTGTGGATCGAGAATATGACCGTCAATTGTCGCTGCGGCCTTCATGAGGCGCACTTCGACTTGTTGAAAACCTGCTGTTGTTTCGACGTCCAAGCGACTCCAGGCTTCGGCATACGATTTTGCTGAAATACGCAGGCGATATATGTCTTGTTGAAGCTTCTCGATGTGAATCAATCCAGCCCTATTCATCACCTCTTCGTCAATCCTTCGGCGTGCTCGATTGGTGCCATAGTTCTGCGGCTCTAGCTTGCACTCATAGGATTCGATCGGAAGACCCGTTTCGTCATCAACCACCCGAATTTCAACATCGGAAACGGGTATCGGAATCGGGAAATTCGTGGTGCCAAGAATGATATCAGGTGCAGAACCATCTTCTGGAATAGGGACTTCAGCCACACATGTTGAACCCATATAAAGCGTCAAATAGCGAAGGGAGCTACTATCAAGAGTAATCTGGTAAGTACCGTCTTTGAGATTGACTTTGCCCTCGCAATGTCCCAAGGATGCGTAATTTGGATCCGAAGATGGTAAATCATAGGAAGCGGAGAAAACGCTTTTGAATTCAGCGAGGTACTGGAACAGAGACTTGGTGGGAATAATTTCTGCTGCCATCTGCGGGATAAACGCCGGGGATCCATCCTGACGCAGGAAGCGACCACGCAACGTCGGAGCCGAGTTGAGGGTGATCTTCGTTTTCTGGATAGCCCCATCTTCACGATCGAATTTGAGATTTCGACTGGAGAAATAGCCATCCTCCTTGACGGAGACCCAGACGAATGGGAATGGCAAGATTGGAGAACGAAAGCGACCATTTTCGTCCGATCTCGCCTCCCATACGGGCGAGGCCGTGCCGCTCTCATCTTGCCCAGCGATACGAATGCGTGCACCAGAAATCGGAGCTCCATCGTTCTGTGCAACCACTCCGTATATCACCATTCCTGCGATCAACTTGATTTCAACTTGGGTGGCTTCGCCCGCCTTTACCTTGAGTCCGGCTACAAAGCCGAAGCCCTTGCTTTCGTGGTAGGCAACCAGATTCTGGAGCTCTGCCGATCGGATGAGAATCAATCGAAAATAGCCAGAGTCATCTGTCAGCACACGGGAGGGCTCGTCACTGTCGGGGCTCCCTGCTTCGCCTTCCGGATTCTCAATGATCCGTCTGATGGTTTCAGAGAAGGAATCTCGAATAGAATTCCGAAATGAGAATCCCTGAATTCTGCAGCCAGCCATGACGATCGCGCCACTCACAGGTCTGCCGCCCTCGTCTTGGACATAGCCTTCTAATATTGCTTGTTCAGTTAGAGGTTGAATTTTGTGGCTTGCCTCTTCGATAGGAATAGTTTTGCTCAGCAATGACGTGTTGGCTCTTCTTTGTGGTACCCGAGGGGATGAGCTTGATCGACGAGGAGAGGCTGAATCAGGGGGCGCGGTCTCAACCACGCCGCGTTCATCCCCGATCGAATCGACGTTCTCATCTTGCAACATGATCCAGCCAAAGAAGACGCCCACAACAGCCAGCATCAATAAGAACTTCGTCGCTAATCCCACAACAACACCTCCTGTCAAAATCGAGCCCAAAGAAGAAGGCAATAGACCTGCCCCAGGAGTGCTCGCAGTTCCGATGGGCCTTAGATTCAAGGTCAGAATCGAAAACGCGCCACACCATTTGACGCGACTACCCCAAGATTGATCCAAACGATGTTGAAGCTTCTGACGGCCACGTTTTATTCGCGTTCGGACGGTCTCTGAGTTCACAGCCAGCCTTCTTGCCACCTCTTCCACAGAGATTTCCTCACAATAGCGAAGGAGAAGCACATCACGGTACTTCGGATCAAGATCCAAAACCAAAGCCACAACTTCGCGCCGTAATGACTCTCGTTGCACCAATTCCGCTGGTGTCATTGACGACGAACTCGATGAACGACTGGCCTCCCGTCGCTCCCGGCGGGCCTGTTCTCTTCGCATGGTCTGAGCAGAATTGCGGGCGACACGGGCCAACCAAGCTCGAAGGTTCTTCTTCGTCGCTGGAGGGTGCTTGAGGGCTGCCAGCCACGTTTCTTGTTCGATGTCTTCTG
>JAJRYU010000018.1 GCA_024275615.1 Planctomycetota bacterium | reverse complement strand
CCACCTGCTGCAAGACTTGCCCGACGTGGAATTGGATGCCGAGGGCAATCTGATCGGCATGGGGCTCACCCTGCGCCCCACCCCACACCGATTTGAGATCAATGGCCGGACCCTTTTCACCTGGTGCGCCTTGGATGCCTTGCTCTTCCCCTTCATCTTGGGCCAGCCAGCGGGGATCGAGTCGCCCTGCCCGGTCAGCGGTGAGCCGGTCAAGCTCGCGCTAACTCCTGAGAGATTTGTGAGCGTTGAGCCTTCCAGTGCGGTTGTGTCGATTTCCGCTCATGCAAGGCATCACAGACTTCGACCAATCTCTTTGCAGTGACATTTGGGGTCATTGCATCATTGACATTGTGATTGAGTTGATCTGCAGACTGCAGGATCTGCTCAACACCATCCGCCCATTCTTGTACATCTGCCTTATCCACTACTACAGGAATGCGGGCACATGCCAACTCATGGGAAAACACTTCATCACGGACAATCTGCATCAATGCCGCGATTGCGGTGCCTGCTCGACATGTCAGCATACAGCTAGAGAGCGCCTCGCCCAGCTGTCGGGCAAAGCGATTGACTACGGCGCGTGCCCGAGCATAGGAATGTCCTTCGATCCCGCTTTCATATAATGCAATTGCTGCATTGATTGCTGTAGAAGTTTCGTCCTTCCAACTGTTACCTGCATCATATAGCGCACTCTCCGCCACAGGCCAGAAGCCAGGATGTTCGGCAAGTGTCGAAAGATCGTCTCCATCGCCGTTCCTGAGTGCTGTAAAGATTGGTCCCCTGAGAAGCAACTGCCGGGCCTGATCTCGATCGGGTGTATTGAAGCACATCATCGCGAGATGATCTGTGATGGTGTCTTCCAGCACCTCGTTGTACTTGTCTTCCGGAAACTTGCCTTCGAGCAGGTTCAGTCGCACATCAGTTCCGTTGCGGCGGAGAATCGCGTAGTAGGCCATATGGTGAAGGGGGATTTGATCGCCGAACTGGCGGCGGACGGCTCCGATATCGTTGATATAGAGGATGAGATGGCGCGGGGTCGGCGGGCGTCCCTTTTCCTCAGCAAGGATAGCCGAAAGCCGATACACGCCATGCCGCTCGTCCGTGTTCGTGTGGTCCGGGAAAGCCGTGTTCATCAGCCTTTCGAGATAGCCCTTCCAGTCGGTCACCATCAACGGCGGAACCTCGAAGCGGATCTGGAAGATCTTGTCGAGGAAGGCGGCGGGCATACCGGGGGCGATGGGTTGTGTCAGAGAACTCGTTTCCTCCTCATTGGTCTCAGACCAAGGGACGGACCACATTCGCTCAACCGCCGGGCGGTCATACGGCACAAGCAGCCAGGTTCGTTTGGCCCAAACGCAGTTGTTGTTTTCCCAGCAGTCCACGAAGACGCGCATCGTGGCCCAGAGTTTCAATGCACAGTCTTCGGGAATGCGGTCCAGGTTGTCGAGCACGACCACAAGTTTATTCTTACCCTTACCCAGATAATCTCCAAGCAGTTTCTTGAACATATCCTGAAACTCAATCGAGGTCGGATCGATGGATTCGGTGCTGTTCGTCGTGACTGTTGAATCCGATTTAAGAACCCACAACTCCAGCAGATTCGGCTTGACTTTGGACCCTTTTAAAACATCTTGATTTGTTGTGACTTTATGCTTCGTTTCATCAAGCCAATACCTGATAGAATACCAGAGCGCTAGCAAAGCAGGAGCAAGAAGGTACGCCAACAAGGAAATCAACCATGGGTATGAGAGTTTCTCTTGTCCGAAAACGATATTTAGTGCAATGAGAGCAACTGGATACGATACACCGTATGCAATCACTCCAAGTCTTTTACCTCTTATCTTCGGAGTCTTGGTCAAATCTACTTCTCGTACTTTCTTCCCGAGTTTCTCTTGTTCCTTCTCCCAATGTTCTCTCTGAGTCTTGGGTATCCCAGGCAAGCAGTGTCCAATCAACTCTTCGAGAAAGACCCTTCGGAGCGGGTCGCCCTCGTGGGACCAGGCGTCGAACACAAAGACTTCGGCGTCTGACTTCGTCTTGAGCAGATTGACCACGGTCGATTTGCCGGAGCCGAGCCCGCCTTCAAGGGCGATGGCAACGCCCCCATTTTCACGCTCGATCAGATCCGCAATCGCGTCGGCCACCCGCTGATGCGGGCCCGGTTCCTGTTGATTCGGACAAAATGCGTCATTGTCAACCGGCGTGTCACGAAGTAGAACTGTTGTGCATGTCTTCGTTGCGGGCTTCTCTGGAGCCCCCGGTTTGCCATCCTGAGTCCCGGTCTTGTCTTCCTGTTGTCCGGCCTTTTTTTTCTGCTGCATGAATGCTCCCAATACGCCTGCGCACACCCGCCAAAGCTGCCGTCCCGTCAT
>JAJRYU010000223.1 GCA_024275615.1 Planctomycetota bacterium | reverse complement strand
TTGGACGCATGTTTGTGTTGGACGCATGTCCGTGTTGGACGCATGTTTGTGTTGGACGCATGTTTGTGTTGGACGCATGTTTGTGTTGGACGCATGTTTGTGTTGGACGCATAGGAGTACAGGAATTCAATGGCCAAGGTATCTGAGGAAACCTCACTTGTTTGGGAAATGCTGTCCCCGCGTCTGTTTAAGCGGAATCAGGGGCGCGTCGTTCGCCAGGTGACTGCGATTGCCATTGGATTGACCATGGCCGCAGCCGCGTGGCGTATGCGTGCCGCTTTCCTGAGTGGCGATGACGTCCTTCCGTCGATGCGGCTAGGGTTGCCTGCGCTGGTTTTCGTGCTGGGAGCCTGGTTCGCATTCCGGGTGGTTAATTGGCCGACGTTCGCCAACTTTCTCATTCAAGTCGAAGGGGAAATGGACAAAGTGACGTGGGCGACTTGGGAGTACCTCAAGCGAGCGACCGTTATTGTGCTTGTCACAATGATGTTGCTGTCTGCGTATCTCTTTGGGTGGGATATTCTTTGGAAGAAGATATTCATGGCAATTGGATTCCTCGACGGTGGTTCCTAGGGTGTTCCAATTGAAAGTGATCGCAACTTGCCCACATCTTCTTCGGACACCATTTGATGCTCTTTGGTTGTCGCAAACCAGCCACACTGGGCCGAATACACGAATCGTATTTGGACACTTGAACTTTTGACTCTCATTAGCCACACTGCCCGGCTTGCTATGGAAAATCAGGACTCAGTTACCGACGCTCAAGACACCTCTGAAGATGCAATCGAGGTGGAGCGGAAATGGTATATCTTGAAGGTTCAGAGCAACCGGGAGAAGTCCATTCGAGAGTCCATTTTTCGTCGGATTCGGATGGAAGACATGGAGGATCACTTCGGTGAAATTCACATCCCCACGGAAAAGGTCGTTGAGACCAAAGGGGGTGTGCGTCGTGTCCGGCAGCAGAAGACGCTTCCCGGTTACATGATGATTGAAATGTCCTTGACTGATGAAAGCTGGCATTTAGTTCGGTCGACGAGCGGTGTTGGCGACTTCACTGGTGCTGCCGGAAAGCCAATCCCGATGCCAGACGCTGAGGTTCGCCGTTGGCGTGGCCTTGAAGTTGAGGGTGAAGGAGAGGGTGAAGGGGAGGATGAGCCACGTCCTGTCGTGAAGTTTTTGGTTGAGGCTGGTGACGGCGTCAAGGTGAAAGACGGTCCTTTTCAGGGGTTTGAAGGTGTGGTGGATGGTTTGGATGAGTCGACCGGCAAGGTGAAGGTGGTCATGGAAATTATTGGTCGGTCCACGGAGGTGGAGCTTGATCACTGGCAGGTCGAGAAGGTTTAGTTGAATTCAAAATTGACGCAAGCCCGTTAGTCCTGACGCGAGTCAGTTGAGTTGGCGGGCTGTCGTTGTCGGCTTCTGGTCAAGCCGCCAGTAAATGTTACCGGCCTCTGGTTAGGCCGACAGTAAATGTTGTCGGTCTCTGGTTGAGTCGACAGTCAATGTGATAAGAGGATGTTATGGCCAAGCAAATGACGGCCCAGATTAAGGTGCAGATTAAGGGGGGGCAGGCAACGCCTGCTCCACCAGTCGGTACTGCGCTCGGACCGCACGGCGTGAATATCGGGCAGTTCGTGAAGGAGTTTAATGACAAAACTCGCGATTTGAACGGAATGACCGTTCCGGTTGTGATCTCCGTTTACAAGGATCGAACGTTCGATTTTATTGTCAAGAGTCCGCCTGCCGCAGTGCTGTTGAAGCAGGCGGCTGGCGTTGCCCAAGGGGCAGCCAATCCGTTGAAGGACAAGGTTGGTCGTGTGACTCAGCAACAGTTGATTGAAATTGCTCAGCGGAAGATTGAAGACTTGAATGCCCCGAATGTCGAGCAGGCTGCGAAAATGATTGCGGGTACGGCGCGGAGTATGGGGATTGAGGTTGTCGGTTGATATTGGCGTTGCTGTTTGCGTTTTGTTTCTAGTTTTTTTTTGCAAAGTTGTTGCCACATCAGGTTTAGGTTCCATGGCTAAGTTGTCCAAGCGTCTGCGTTCAATGCAGGAAACGGTTGCGAAGTTGGGGGTGCTTCCGCTACCGGAAGCGGTCAAGAAGCTGAAGGCTTTGGAGTCATCCCTTCCTTCTGGTGTGAAGCCCTGTCAGTTTGACCAGTCGGTCGAGTTGGCGATTCGGCTCGGGGTTGACCCGAAGCATGCCGATCAGATTGTGCGCGGTTCTATTGTGCTGCCCCACGGAATTGGCAAGAGTCAACGAATCTTGGTTTTTTGCAAAGACAAGAATGTCGAGTTGGCTACTGAAGCCGGAGCCGATCATGTCGGTGGTAAAGAGCTCGCTGACAAAATTAAGGGTGGGTGGACGGACTTTGACGTCGCGATTGCGACTCCGGATATGATGGGTACAGTCGGTCCACTTGGAAAGGTTCTTGGTCCCCGAGGGCTTATGCCTTCCCCGAAGGCTGGTACCGTTACCCAGGATGTTGTCACAGCGATTAATGAATACAAGGCGGGGAAGGTCGAGTTTCGCGTCGATGCGACTGGCATCGTTCATTGTGTGGTTGGCAAAATGTCTTTCGATGAAGTTCAACTGAAAGACAACGCTGAAGCTTTGTTGAAATTGATCGATCAGTTGAAACCACAGGTCACAAAAGGCCACTACGTTCGGTCGATTACGCTTTCGGCTTCACAGTTGCCCGGCATTCGAGTTGCTGCATTGTAACGTGGCTTGTTGCGTCGGTTACTTTTTGTTGTCGCCGTTGCTGCCACAGCGACTCCCTGTTTTAGAACACTTGCGATCTGTTGAGTTCGCGCCCGTTGAGTGGATTAGAGAAATGAGTAAGGCCGTAAAGAGCATGATGATTGGCGCTCTCCGCGAGAGGCTGGGAGATTGTCGAGACCTGCTGGTCTTGGACACGTCGAGAATGGACGCGCTCAGTGACAACCGGTTGCGGCTTGACCTTCGGGAGAAGGGGGTCACTCTGCTGGCCGTGAAGAATTCTCTGGCCCGTGTTGCCCTGAAGGAGAATGACATTGAGTCTGACGGAGACGTCTTTCTCGGGCCGTCGGTCTTGTGTTGGGGTGGTGAAGACAT
>JAJRYU010000017.1 GCA_024275615.1 Planctomycetota bacterium | reverse complement strand
TCACCTTGTGCACGCTCCTTGAAGGATTCGGCGACCGGATTTGGATTTCCTTCCTGCAAGTCTTCAACCAACTTGCCAAGATGGCAGCCGTCGACAAATTCCATGACCATGAATGCCTTGCCTGACCCCAGACGGCCACGTCCAAGGTAACGTACGACTCCTGAGTGATCTAAGTGCTCAAGAGAATTGCATTCAGCCTCGAATCGGGCCAAACTGCCAGCTTTCACACGTCCAACTACCTTGACTGCGGCCTTGACGCCATCATGATCACGAGCTTCGTAAGTCACGCCCATGCCACCAACGCCGATGACTCGTAGAAGTCGCCAACAACCTGCTACTTGGCCATGCAGGTTCAGTTCCTCACTATGTTGGTCTTCACCAGCAGCTCCGAGCACCGCAGCCAGTATGTCCATGGGGCTATCTGCTGAATCTTCAATCGCTCGATCCAGAATGCGCCTCAAGGCATCGTCTCGATTCTCGGTGTCGTTAGAGCCCATTTCTTCTCTACAATTCTGATCTTGTTTTGATTGCTTCAATTCGAGGCGATTCTACACCGCCCGGAGAGTTTGCGGTTCGAAACTACAAGGCGCAAAGAAGGAACACGTGTGACTCAACTCCTGAATTAGAGAACACCAGGACACAAAGATGGAGAAATGGTGGAGACCGATGAGGAATTCTCATCCTCGTCATTCGTGAGAGCAATGAGAACTTCTACGGCCATTCTCACCTACGGATCGAGGAGGATGAAAGGCCTAAGTAGTTTGCCCTAAATATCTTGGCGGGGTTCCTTGCCGTTTCGCTGAAGGGCTCCTCTTCCATTTAGCGGCGGAACATGGTCGAGTGTGAGTGATAAATTGGCAAGAATGTCGGTCACAGACGTGGGGTTCTTGCGCCACTGATGAAAGCCGAGAACGAGATGACACGCTCAATTATCAAATGGCTTGGCAGGGGCTATTCTTCTGGCTTTGCCGCCAAGAGCATCGTGAGTTGGTTTGAGGCGAATGAGGTATGGAAGACTCTTGTGTGAAACGGAGCATGAGAAAGCAAAGTCGCAGCATGAAGAAAGTGCTCAGCCCGATGTTGGGTCGGAAGCACCAAAGACAGGGATTTAGGAGAGGAACTATGAAGAATCAAAATGCATGGATAATAGTCACGGTCGTGACAATGACTTTGAGTTTGGCGGTCTCTGCTCAAACGACGGTCAGTGTTTCTGCATCTCCCGCAGGAGCAGCACATCCGACGGGCGTCATCGTCGTCGCCGGAGATTTCGTGCGAATCACTTCGCCAAATGTGCCCACATGGATGTTCGGCCAGGGTCCCGGATGGTCGATGGGAACTCCCAATGGACCGAACCCGGCGGCTACCAATCCTCTAAGCGTTCTGCCGACCATCCAGAAGTACAGCCTCATCGGGTCAATTGGTCAACCACCCGCACCTTGGGGAATTGGAACTGGTTGGCTCATTGATGACGGTTCAGATGTGCATCCCGTTACGGGAAATACCGGTGCACAAGATGGTGCTGTAGGCGCTTATGGTCCGGGTTTCATCGGGTCCTTTATCGAATTCGTAGCGGCAGTCGGTGGCGAGATCTATCTTGGCGCAAATGATCAAACGTTGTCCAATGACAACTCGGGATCGGCAACCGTTACAATTGAGATTCTCTCGTCACTATCCCAATTCTATCCAGGGTCAGGGGAGGATTTTGTTCTTTCCACTGGTGTCAATGGGCCGGTCACTACAACACTTCTTCCGCAGTCTGCAAATTCTGGTGACTCCTTAGTCGTCCATTTCGAATCGCCCGGAGGAAGCTACGACTTTACCCCACCCGTTCTCTATGCTCAGCTCTTCCCAACGGGGACTCCGCCATTTCAGCCAGTGGACTATCCAGAGGTGTTCTTGGACTTCGCACCCAACGTTTATTATCCAACGTTACTGCTCTACTCTGGGCAATCGAGCGCATTTTCTCAGGGCTTGTTGCCACCTGGAGGGATGACCTTCAGTTATGGTATTCCAAATGGCTTGAGCGGTCTGAGTTTGATGATCCAAGCCTATGCTGTTGCGCCAAGTGGCAACACGGGCAACACATGGTTTACAGCCACAGATGGTCGAGAGATCATGTTCCCATAGGCCAATTGGCCAACATCTCGTTGATCAAGAAAAGAAGACGGCTCGCTTCAAGTTGGAAAATCCAAGTCGAGGTGAGCCGTTCTTGTTGCGCAGCTTTGTTTACCGTCGGAGGATGGACAAGTTTCCATGTTCTGCCAGTCAAGATCGAATTGATCGTGCTGATGGCCACACCATTGATCGCAGCGATTTGTCTTTGCAGTAATCCTTGCTCCATGCGGAGCAGCCAGAGCTCAGCCACCTAATGCTCGTCAAGTTTTGCGCCAACGTTGCCAGATCCAAAGTTCGTGTTGGAGCCACGTTCAAATCCGAACCGTTGATTCAGAGGTTGCTTCACCAAGCAAGGGATTGCCGGTCAATTCGGCGAGAAGCCAAAAAGGCCTGATCTGGATTCAACTGTTCAACCACCACAGGGCTCTTCGCAGTCGCTCCAATGGCACGTGGTTGAATATCTATTGGAAGCCTCATGATATTGGCACGTGTGGAAATAATTGCAGAAGTCACGAGAGTGTCTCCTGAGGGCTCAAAACCGTCAAGAAAGACGTTCATGGTTGGCGCAGCAAAATCAAGCGGCATGTTCTCAGAGACGAATTACTTCGGTCAGAGAACTTTACAGTGGCCTTTTCGCGAAATACTTCGGACACAGGGGCTCCTTCAAACGAGTCTTGTTGTTCGGTAACGTAATCGCGAATTCGGCAAGGTGGGTTTCTTCCTGTTTGCAGTCTGTCAAACAAGGAGAAAAGACATGCAGATCTACATTCGTGAACTTACTTGTCGGTATCGTCGTGTTCGTGTTGAGTCGTCAGGAGCAATCTCGAAGCGCATCGCCAACTCGGCAGATGTGGCTCGGACTTTTGCCTTTCTCAGTGAGGTCGATCGTGAGCAGTTCGTTGCCGTCTACTTGAATGCACGGAACAAAATCCTCTCATTTCAGATTGTCTCCGTCGGAACCCTGACCGGGTCCTTGGTTCATCCCAGGGAAGTTTTTAAGGGCGCGATCTTAGCCAATGCAGCTGCCGTCGTTCTTATCCACAACCACCCAAGCGGTGATGCCAATCCCAGTGGCGAAGACTTGACCGTGACCAAGCGGCTGGTGGATGCAGGTGAGCTACTTGGAATCCGAGTCTTGGATCATTTGATACTCGGTGACCCAGGATATGTTTCGATGGCTGACCGTGGCTTGATGACGATGGAGGGTAAAGATCTTGTTTGAGGAAGAATCTTTGCAGAAGGGAGAAGGAGGTTGGGCAGCGAGAGGAATTGGCCTTGGCGAGTAAGTAGGCGAGGCCGGTGGTTTTTGACTTGGCTTCTGCAATTTCTGCGGGGTAGGCATCGAAGCTCAAATGCCGTCCATAGGCACTATGAACACTGAAAATGTCCCTTTTTGCCAGAATGACGTAGTGGATTAGAGCGCATCTTCGATAGAATATCCGGAGCAAGCTGGTCTTCAAGATCATCCGCGAGGTGTGGAGGGCGGTTTAAGGCATGCGACAGATGATAATACCGAGATTCAAAGAATGACTAACTGGCTTGAGTTATCAGCGAACAATCTCCTCGATGAGTTCGGTGCCGGAGGGCACAAGCCAGGATCGGGTAGTGCAGCAGCTCTAGAAGGTTTACTCTCGGCGCAACTTCAAAAGACCGTGATTGATCTCACTCTTCCCAAGAGCGACGATCGGCGGTATGCCAAATATCTCAGCAAACTGGCTGAAATTCGCAGCCGTATTGAAAACGAGTTGATTCCGACTCTCAAGAAGTTGCTTCAAGAAGATGCGGATCAATTCGGAGAAGTCATCGCCAGCCGAAAAGTAAGGAATGCCCGAAAAAAGGATCCATTCGAGTACAAACAAAAAGACGATGATGCCCTCGCTGAATTAGATGAGGCTACGAAGATCCCACTTGAAATAGCTGACGTCTGCGTCGAACTGCTCAAGTCGTCGTTCTTTGTTTTTGAGCACGGTTTTCAATCGGCTCGTGGCGATTCGGGAGTCGCAATGTGCTCCGCGCTGGCCGCTCTCAGGGGTTGCCTATGCGTAGTTGATCTCAATCTCTGTTCAACGGTGAGAGGCGACCGCCCGGACCGATACAGTCGACGTGCGGTAGAGCTGCGATCGACTTTGGAAATGCTAGAGTCTGAGTCAAGGGAACTTCAACAGAGGCTCAATTCTGAGGCGCAACAACGAGTGTCGCTTAGAGAAGAACTCAATTCACTCTCGACGGACGTCAAGTCGGGTGAATTGTCAAAACGCGAAATCGAGAATCTTGCCAACCAAGTAAAGCTTGCATTGTGGCATAATCCTGCAGCGATTCGTGGCGACAAAGAAACCACCCGAATTCGTCACCTTCTGAAGCCGAAACCTATCTTGAGACTCCTCGGATTTCACTTGCACCGTGAAACGAATCTTGGCGAAATTGAGATCGATGGAGAGACGTACAAAGTTGCCGCTGAAATCGACCAAGACAACAGAGTCGTTCAGTATTCGGATCAATTCAGGCCAGAGACTCAGAACTTCACGATTGCCCATGAGTTAGGACATGCATTGATGCACGATCATCCGATCTTGCATCGCGATCGCCCTGTTGGCGCTTCTGAATATAGTGGCAAGAGAAACGAGACGGAGCGACAAGCTGACTACTTTGCAAGTTGTTTCTTAATGCCGAGGAGTCAGGTTAGGAGCGTGTTTGAGAGATTGTTTAAGACGCTTCAATTTCGGATCAGTGACGACACGTCTTTTGCCTTGACTTCTGGAACCGTCGACGAGTTGCTCGAATCGCTTGCGGGGCCTCGCGATTTGGGGCACGTACTCGCCAAGGCCACGTACTACGATGGCGAGTCATTCGAGCCGTTGGCGACGCGGTTTAATGTTTCTGTCAAGGCGATGGCCATTCGGCTCGAAGAGCTCGAACTCTACCGTTTTCCCTAGGGCGTTTCCCCACAATTTTTCTGTGTACAGAACTTGGCGGAATTCGATCGAGTTGCGGTGCAGTTCGAGGGCAAGAGAATGAATTCAAGAAGAGGGAGAATCCAGACTCCGAGAGGAAGGAGCCGAGGCAGGTGTTTGTGCCTCTGATTCGCAAATGAAGCGTAAGCACCCGGTCACGCCATCTTCATTCGTCCTGAGAGATTGAGATGATCATTTCTTTCGGAGCCCCGGAGCGATGTCAGAAATGAAACGGAAGATTCGGACGATTGAGGAGATGCGCAAGCTCATCTC
>JAJRYU010000222.1 GCA_024275615.1 Planctomycetota bacterium | reverse complement strand
CGCTGTCATCGCCAAGTCAAGATGGGTGGTATTTGTGAGTTTCCTTGGTTGCCAGCGGAATTCTCGTGGCCAAGTCGTGCAGGAGACAAACGACATCGACTTGTTGTCTGAGGTTATTTCGTAGCGCCCGTAGTTCTTTGCCAGAACGATTTTTGGACCTCCCTGATTGCACCACGATCCGAGCAAGAGGAAGAACACACCCAGCCAAGCAATTCCTTGGGAACGCCAAACACGATGCCGTTGCAGGAGGGCCGCAGCCAGACTGAGAACATAAGGAATGAAAGCCCAATGAGGTGGGGGACCAGGTTCCAAGTGTCCCCATGGTATTTCGGTTGCGCCTTTGAGCGTGACGAACATCGTCTTAGTCACACTCTCAATTAGGATCGTTGGCAGAGGTTGGATGATCTCGAAAAGGCCCAGTGCAAGTGTGGTGGCCACCAGGGGAAGGATCGCCAAGTTGGTGAGAAGAGCGATCGGAGTCAGGGTGCCAAAGTGCAACATCGTCAGGGGAGCTGTGAAGACAAGAGCCGCTGACGTTAAGTGAAAAGCTCGCCCTAGTTCTCGTCCAGCGCCGATCTTGTTCTTGCGCCTGAGAAACGAAAGAAGAGGTGATTTGTCGTCTTTGGTCATTGCTGTTGGGCCTAACCAGAGAATGCCAGCGACGGCGCTAAAGGAAAGCTGGAAAGAAAGGCTGTGCGCCAGTTGGGGAGCTCGCAGAAGTTCCCAAGCACCAACGATCAACAGACACCAGGTCGAATTGACACTTCTTAGGGTCAGCCGGGCAAGGGTGTAGAGAACGAGGCCTGCCAAGGCCCTGGTCATCGGTGGCTGCAAGCCGGTGATGATGGCATAAGCCGTGGCCAACAGCAAAAGAAGGAGGCTTCGCCATGGGTCTGGGAGGAGAAGACGTTGCAAAAGAGATCCCATGATTCCGCAAACGAGAAATAAATGAAGGCCACTGACGGCAAAAAGATGGGATACTCCAGCAGCTCGAATGACTCGCTTTTCTTCAGGGAGGAGTTCGTTGTGACCGAGAACCAAAGCATCAAGGACACGCCCAGGGAATCCACGGTAGCGCGAATCGGTATTCCTTTTTTGTCTCCGCCTCCATTCCGCACCTATTTCCAAGAGATGGAATCGGCGTGGGGGAATCCGTTTGACGACTCTTGCATGGAGTTGCCACGTGTCTCTCCTTTTTGCCAACCAACCAAAGAGTCGAACGTGGTCACCGGAAACGAGTTCGCTGTCGTCGACGATGCTTGCCGATATCTTCACTGTGAGGTTTGGGTGATGCTCAATCTCCACCTTCGTGAGAGACCATCGGCGTCTGGATTCTTCACTTCCTGATGATGGGTTTGATCGAGAGAGAATTCGAAACGACTGGAGATTGCACTCGATCGTGACAAAAGCCCCTGTGAATGGAGGGAGTCGTGGTGGTTGTTGGCTAGTGCCGTGAACGTTACCAACGGCGGTGGCCATGACGACCACACTGAGGAGGAGTTTGATTCTTGGCAAATAGAATTTTATGCCCCAATAGAGCAGCAATTGAAACGCGGCGGTGCGCAGGAGTATGGGCCAGCCAAATTCAGCGCCGTAGGCCGCAATGAGCGTACTTTGCAAGAAGAATGGAAGAGCAGATGTTAGGAAATTGAGCATGGAGAATCCGGTCTGTGGTGCCCGGCAGAGTCTCCCGTGTCTCACCGAGGTTCACGGCTCTCGCCACAGTCTCAGACGTCGTCGGTTCGAGATTCGGACTCAGAAATCTCGTCTTTTGTGTAGGGCAAACTCACAATCACGGTTGTCCCAGCGCCAACCTTACTTTCGATATTCAGCTCGCCGCCGTAGCCCTCGATCGTCTTCTTGCAGATCGCTAGGCCGAGACCTGTTCCAGAGCTGCGTGTTGTAAAATAGGGTTCGAACAGACGCTCGGCAATTTTTTCGTCAATTCCCTTGCCCGTGTCGCGAATGCGAATGTCGATGTTGCCTGTACCGTCGGTGTTGGTGAACAAGAAGATACTCACCGAAAGGAGACCTCCTTCTGGCATCGCCTCAAACGCGTTGTTGAAGAGATTAAAGAAAACTCGCATCATCTCATCCTTGTCGACCTTGACCTGGACCTCATGGTCCAAGAAAGACTCAAGTTTGACTTCGATGCCTGATGATTCCTTGTTCGAATAGAGCTGGACGCATTCCTTGATCAAAGATAGGGCCCCGTGCGCTTTGCGGTCTGCCTTTGGGAAAGAAGCGTAGTTGGAAAAATTCGAGGCGATCCTTTTCAATGACTCTGCCTGCCCAACGATGTTGTTCACGCTTTCTTTGAGAATCTGTTCAAAGTCGGGGTGCTTATCGACATAAGCACGGTGGACGAGTTGTGCAGAAAGCTTGATCGGCGTTAGGGGGTTCTTGATCTCGTGGGCCACTTGACGAGCCATTTCGCGCCATGCAGCAGTTTTCTCTGCCTGGATGAGTTTCTTGTTCGAAACTTTGAGATCTTCTGCCATCTTGTTGAACGAATCACCCAAGAGCCCGATCTCATCACCGGTTTGTACATCAACCCGTGCATCCAGGTTGCCGCGTGCAATCTCATTCGTTTGAATGATGAGGTTGGTGATTGGGCGGGTAATTCTTCTGGAAGTGATGGCGATAAAAACAACGATGATGCCGGCGACCAAGAGGCCAGCGATCAACATCAGTCGACCCATGTGAT
>JAJRYU010000221.1 GCA_024275615.1 Planctomycetota bacterium | reverse complement strand
GACCGAAATCGTCTTTGTGAATGAGGTGCCAGACAACCGTTTGACCACCAAGTGGTATATGCCGGGCAAAATTGACTGCCACGTCAAGCTTGACGATCGTGCGTACCGTAGGAGCTCGAGTCCCTTGGCGACCTTCGGTGGAATTGCTTTCATCCCTCCGGTTCCTATCAGAGTAAGTCGAACGAGGTCACCGATCTCACAACCAACAACGTCGAGTTGGGGCCCCTTCTGTAGATTGACCGTCATGCGTTTCATATTGGTGTGGAAACGAACGTGGAACGGCATGTGGCCCTCTTGGAAGAAGGTAATGAGCTGCTCCTCGTTCGTGACAGGCAGAGTGTTGTTGGGTTGAATGGAGAGCCAGCGCCCCGAGTCTTCTTGGTTTTCTATTGGTAAGAATGAGACCCAAACTGGTTTTTCTCGATGTGCAATCACGGTGCAAGGAATGTTGATTATCGGAAGCATGGTGATGTTGGTTGGCTGTAGAGGAGACGTAATAGTTCTTTTCGTCGTCACCGAAGGATGAAGACCGGGAAACAAAACTTCGAACGGTGTTGATTCAGTATGCAAGTTGGAGAAGCTGCATGAGCCGTTTACGCTTGTGCGTTGGCGGAACCGAAATTCGGCACCTCTTTCTCCCAAAGCAACTATGGCATTCGCAAGAGGCTTGCCATCTTTCGTCGACACTGAGAATTCCAAGCGAGGTTGGGCTTTCGTGGTTGAACCAAGGCGAACTGTTCTCTTAATCGGCGAGTCATCATCGGCAATGAGGAAAGTTGTCAAAAATCCGGGCGCATGAATCTCAAGGCCCCATCGTCCTCCAGCGACATTCCTGATGGACACGATACCCCTGGGGTCGGAGTACAGATGTTTGCCCAAGACCAAACGAGGTATGGGACGTTTTTCACAAGGGACGATATAGACCACGGCGTTGGGAATTGGTTGGTCGTTCTTACTACGTATCACGAACTCGAGAGTCCTGGCAGTCGGAAGACGGAGAAACACCCTCTGGTTTTCTATCGGCGCGGACGTCTGACCCAACAGATTCTGGTCGGAGAAGATCCACCAGTGAAGAGATTTGTCTTCGTCCGATTTTGGGATGGTGCCAGGTAAATCTACGTTTTCTAAAAAGAATGTGCCGTCGCTGTTGGATTCTCCCCTCAAGATGGGTTGATGGCGGAACGTCCCGACGACAGTTGCGTGTGGAATCGGGACACCCGAATCATCGACAAGTTGGCCCGATACCGCTGATTTGGCAAACATGCCGATAGTCGGTGGTATTTGGTTTTCAAGAAGATTTAACCAGCGTGTCCGATAGCCTGGTGCCTCTACACGAAGAATGAATCGTTTGGCCGTTGATAACGAAGGTGTGAAAAGCAGAGGATGCAGTGAGTCTCGTACTTGAAGGCTGGACGACCAAGGGCGATTGTCTTCGGGCCAGTATTCCAGGGATAATGTGACCCCTTCAATCGGCAGTTTAGTCTTGGCGTCGCGGATTACGAAGGTTGCGCTGGGTTCAAGCGTGGGCATTCTCACTGCAGTCGGCGATTCTCGCAACAAGATTCGCCACGATTGTTCGTTGCGGAAGTCGGTCCACTGCCACTGTACACCAGGGATGAATACTCCATTTGCTTGGGTCATCCCCTTGGCGAGCCCCAAGGCCAGTCGTCCGACGCGGGCTGATTGTTGCCAACGAATCTCCAAGCTGCCTTTGCTTGGTGGTTGGCAAAAGACTTGAATACCGTCCAGAAGTTCCACTCGTGCTTGCGCAGTTTGATCTGTGGTCGCCCAATATTGCAAAATGCCCTGTGACCCATCCACGGAGACCAACAGGCGATATCGTCCTTGACTGGCGACCGGAATCTCAAAAGGCTCGCCGTTTCGAACTCTGACCTCGACACCACCTTTGGATACCGATTCAAGACTTGGCTGCTCGGGTTGCAGTGCCGGCAAGCGTAGTTGAAAACCCGTCATGAAAGGTACTGCCCTGATCCTCAGGTTTTGATCGACAGGTTCTCCACGGAGCTGGAATAGGAATGTACCTCTAATCGCTGTCGAGGTCTTAACTGTATCTTTGATTCTCTGAGTTAGTGTCGATGGTGGCGTTTTTGCGACTGCCCGTGGAGAAACCTCTCGATGGTTTCTTTCCGTTCGACTTCCTGTCAGAGAAAATTCTTGAAGATCTGTCGGTCGAACATTCCCCTCGTCGGAATTCCAAAAGAAGACAGACATCGAGACGGCAACAAGCGCGATGGTAAGCGTCAATGGATAGGATCCTGAGAAAGTCGTCTTCTTGATGCGTACACCGAAAAGGAGAAGGGTCCAATTTGTTCGCTGGTCATCATCGAATTGTGCATTGAGTCGCTTGCGAAGAATGCCGAGCCCGCGGTTCAGCCTGACCCGTACTGTACTCGCCGGAACATCAAGGAGGCGGGCTATT
>JAJRYU010000220.1 GCA_024275615.1 Planctomycetota bacterium | reverse complement strand
TCGGCGTGCCATGGATTTTAGAAAGAATGTTCCCGTGACAGCGATTCTCTCGCCGGGATCAACACCACTGAGGATTTCAACCAATCCTCGTGCTCCTTTTCTTAGGACCACTTCTCGTCTTTCAAAAGTGTGTTCGTCTTCCTGAACAAAAATGAAGTTCTCTTCTCCCTCATGGACAATTGCCGCTTCAGGTACGACAACACGACCAAGGCGTGTGCTGGTGACGAGTTCAACGGTTCCAAACATGCCAGGCCGAATTGGAAATTTCTCCGTCCAACTTTCAATGGGTTTGTTCTCCAACTCAACACGAATGTCGACAGTCCGTGTTTGTTCCGAGATTGTGTACCCGACGAGTGTGACCTTGCCGACCAGTTGTGCGTTGGGCATGGCATCTAGTTTGACCATTGCTTTCTGCCCGGTGCGTGCCGCGATGAGGTCCTTTTCATAAATGGATGCGAGGACCCACAGACGTGAAAGGTCATAGATCTCAAAAAGAACCATGTTGGTATCGACATACTCGTCCATCGTAATGTCGCGTTTGACAACGATGCCGTCGCGAGGTGCACGAATGACGAAGCGACCGTAGTGTTTGTTAGCGCCTGATGAGAAATCTTGAATGGCTTTGTCACTTAGTTCAAGGACTCGCAGCCTATCGCGATCGGCAACTTCTTCGATACGTGCCTGACGCAATGCCACTTCAAGCTCAAGGATCCGTGTATCACGTTCGCCTTTGAAGGCCGCCAATTGCCTTTCCTTACTCAAACGAGCCATCTGAACCGCCTTTTCAGCATCAAGGAAAGGGCGCAGGGTTGAGATCCGTTTTTCTTGGAGGGCACGTTCGCGCTCGTAGATCTTAGTGGTCACAGCGATGGCACCGTCAAGGAGTTTGTTGAGAGCCTCGGAGCGGTGATCAAATAGTTCTTTTGCTTTGCCGAGGGTTTCTTCAGCGGCAATGGTGGTTGCGCGACTCTTCAAGAACTCTCCGACTGTGTTTCCCAAAGAGACACTGTCGAGCTCGACCAGAATTTCTCCTGTTTTAACGTGTTCACCCAACCCCTTGTGAATCTTACGGACAATGCCTCCGACCCTGGGGTTGACGTGCGAAAGGGTATCTTCGTTACGAGAAACGCGGGCAACGAGACGCAACACGTCTTCAATCTCACCGGCTTTGGCTACGATTGAAGTAACATTGGCGGACTTGAGTTGGTCGGCGTCCAAGACAATGTCCTGGTGCTCTCCTTCTTCGCCGTGTTCATCATGTCCACCATGGCCGCCATGTTCTTCTTCGCCACCTTTTTCTGTTTTGCCTGGTCCGCAAGCGGTCATGGGTAAGAGCCCGGCACAAAGGAAGGTGAACAGAAGGACTGTCGAAACATACTTGTGAATTCTCATTGCTATTTTTCCTCCTCTTTGGAGCTCGGTTCTTGTTCGAGGACGCTTCCGGCAACAGTGTCGACCATGAGTTCGGCTTGCGCCATTCGGATCTGCGCGTCCAGATAGTTCCTGCGGGCGGTCAAAACTTGCCGCTGAGATGTAAGTATCTCGAAGAACGTCACTTCACGTTCACGAAACGCTTCATCATTGAGTCGTAAGCTCTCATCGAGTCGTGGCAGGAGCCTCTCCTCAAAGGAGGTGATGTTGCGCCTGGCGTTTTCGAGGTTAGTGATGGCTTCGTTGACTTCGGCGCGGAGCATGTGTACAGCGGCTCTCACGTCTTTCGCGATTCTGGTTCTTTGTGCCATAGCTGTCTTGATGGCGTAACCATTGAAGTTGGTGAAGATGGGAATGTCCATTGAGATTCCCGATCCGATTGAGATCAATGGCCATTGTTGTGCAACCTCCAAACGTAGGGCTTCTTCAGTTCTTTGGTAAAGCGCCAAAAGGGCCAAGAGGTCAGGACGGCGACTCATCGCAGTTTCCGTCAACAACTTACGATCGATTTGAGGCGTGACCTTCTTCTTGAACGGATCAACGGTGGTCTTTAGATCGAGTTCGAGTGTCGGGCGCAATCCTAGAAGGGTATTGAGGGTTAGCCGCGCGAGAGCGAGTTCACCGGTGAGTTGAACTCGATCTTGCTCCAAAGCAGCAGCGTCAATTTCGGCAAGATTGGCTTGAATTGCAGTGGCCGCGCCGTTGTTGCGGGCTTCAACGATAAACTGAGCCGTACGGGAGACAATATCGCGCAAACGAGTGTTTTGATCTATGCGCGCCTGGGCACCCAATACTTCCAGAAACTGCCTGCGAACAGCTCGAGAGAGCTGCCATTCTCCTTCGAGGATGCGTTGTCGAACCTCTTCTATGCGTGCTTGCGCACCTCCCTTGCGGGCGCTGATCTCGCCTGGTCTGGGCAGGTCCCAGGAGAGTCCCGAGCTGGCGATGGCATCTGCCGTTGTCGGGGTTATGCCATCGGCGATTTCCGCTGCCAAGTAGTTGGCAAAATCGAAGCCGATTGATGGATTGGGAAGAAGACCAGCTTCAATCAATTGGGCTGCGGCGATTCCTGCTTCTGCACGTAGCGCGGCCAGAGTGGGGTTGTGAGTGACTGCCCACGCAGCCGCCTCTTCCGCAGAGATTGCAATTTTCTTAGCGACTCCGGCGCTACCATCTTCAGGCGTGGCCTCATTTGCAGAGCCGGGAGTTGCCGCAGAATCTAACTCGCGGAGTAGGGTCATGGGATCAAGCGGTTGCGCTTCATAAGAAACGCATCCGCTGAGGAGAATGATTCCAAGAAGGAGCCATTCTCTTCGTGGACGTAGGCGCCGTTTGCGCATTTCAAAGGACCCAATCACGGGCTATCCTCCTCGTCGTTGAATATGTTGAATATCGAATTTATGAGCCATCAAAGACCGAGTTGGACTTTGGGATCAGCATTGCTGCCAGAAACTTCGTCGGGATCAAAGGGGATGGATCAGAGCAGGAGGGAGGTGGTGAGGTTTTCCACTGAGACTGGGGCCGTCAAACTTGTCGGTCTATATTTTGCCTTGAGAATCTGTCGCGAGTCAAAACGAGCAACGAATGACAAGGGACGAGGGGATGCGGCGATTTGGTCAAATTCAGAGGTGCTGGTGGTGAAAGCGTTTCTTGTCGCTTTCAGTCTTGGACCAGACAAAACCAGATCAGTGCAGTCCCCACAGGAATCCGATTCGTCAGGCATGACGATTCGGTGTGCGGCTGGAACCTCGGCAGAAGGGTGAGTCTTAGGAATGGAAGACACGCAGCACGACCCAAGAGCACGTTCTATGGCGATCGAGCCGTCGGGCTCAATACACAAAACCGAACCTGTTCCCAGCATCAAAACGTTGCTGAGCAGGAGCAGTCCAAGGCATAGATAATGGGTCGTCTTCTTAATCATGTTCCGAAGGATGATCACTTATTTGCTTAACGCTTTCAAGCTAACCCTCTTCCCCATCGGCATTTTCCGCGATTCCTCGGCACCAATCAGCAGAAAAACGGGGATGCTAAAAATCGATTTTTCTG
This sequence comes from Planctomycetota bacterium, assembly GCA_024275615.1. Classification (GTDB taxonomy): domain Bacteria; phylum Planctomycetota; family DRQF01; genus S139-23. The sequence goes on along the minus strand of JAJRYU010000220.1, from coordinate 2,891 downwards.
TACGTTGTTGATCTATCAACGGGTTATAGAAACCCAAAACTCCCTCAATATAGGATTTTTGTGAAAAACTACTCAAGGAGTCAGTTCGATTCTCGCCGTCCGAATGCGCTTCTTCTCGACATCGGTCCAAGAGACAAAAGCTACCTTGCCGTTGCTGGTCATAGTCGGAAAACCGCTGCGTCTGGAAGCGGCAACCTCAGCAACGATGGTGGGTTTCTCGGCCACACCTTCAGTCGAAATCAAGGTGACCACCAATGAGGCTTTCCCGGGACTTTGTATATCGAACCAAGCGACGATGGCTCGGCCATCAGCTAAGAGAGTTCCCGCGACACGACCGAGGTTCTCCTTGTCATCGAGAATGAGAGGGGGTGAGAAGGTTTTTCCTTGATCTTTCGACCAGGCGAATTTTACCACGGCATTCTTCTGTTTATCTTCGGTGTACCAAGCGACCGCCAACTGCGATCCACGCGCTAAGAGCACGGGCCCGTTGACGGGTCAGCCAGGGACTTTCCATTGGTCAATGTGGACTGGTTGGGGCAGGCTCCAGAACGCGCCATCGAATTGGGTCAGCGAAATATCACGAATCTCTTCGGCGCCTCGGTCGCGATAGACAAGAATTGGACGATCGTCGATGAGTACTCCAGAGGTATCACAACAGTCGCAAACTCGGTCATCAATCAAAGACTCGAGACCAAGTCGCCCTTTCTTATTGAAACGAACGCTCCAAAGCTGCATGTTTCCGGTTGCGTCATGAGCCCGCGAATCGAGCCATGCAGCGCGAAACGTGCCGTCGTTCAGGGGGAACATGGAAACGAAACCATGTTCGGAAGATCCAGTTTCTGAGTGCAGCCAAAACGATCTCCCCCAGGATTCTCCACCGTCAGAGGAGACTGACGCCTTGACACCATAACCTCTTCTGTTTTCGTTAAGTTCGAGCCAGTGAGCTGCCATGGTGTTTTTTCTGCCAGCCACGACACTGGGGAAATCCGCCCAATTGACCATCCAATGGGGCCCTTGGGCGATTGTCTTCGGTGGGCTCCATTGGCCTTGATCCAAAAATGACAAACGCAATGCGTGTTGTTTGTTGCCAATGGGCTCAACCCAGCTCAAGTGAATTCTCTCATCATCGCCAGCGCCAACGCCAAGCCTGGAGACCCGGCTGCCTGACTCGCTTGGTGTCGGGATGTGGGTGATGGTCAAGGAATTGAGGGTCGTGTGTTCGCCTGTTGCGCTAGGCCCCTTGGAACAACTTGTCGTCCATGCGCAGGACCAGAGTAAGAAGATAAGCAAGAGGCGAGAGTCTGGTTGTATGTTTCGCATGTCCCGAGCTTAGTTGTTGTTACTTGGTGTGCAAGCCTACTTCCTGGACACGCGTCAGGTATCGCTTCAAGGACTGGCTTCGACGAATCGTTTGAGACCTTCGCCAAAGAGCTGAGCCCAACCGATCTCTAGACAGCTGGCCGCGGATTCATCGATGTGACCATAGATAGCGTCGTGTACCAGCAGTGTCGTCACACCGTCTCTTTCTTCGAGTTTTAGACGCAACATTGTCGTCGCTGGGCCACCGAAGTCTGGTGCGATGTGGCCAGTGAGGTGAAGTGTCTCTTCCGGTTGCACCATATGCACGGTGTACCATAGGAGACTGGCTCCATCGGGGCGGGTTTCTACCAAGGTTCCGCCGCCCCGGACATCGAAGCTCATAGTGGACTTCGGCCCCAACATATGGAAATCCGGTAACCACCAGGCATTCACGTCCGTGGTTAGTGCCTGCCAAACCTGGGTCTTCGTGGCCGAAATTTCTACGGCGAGGTCGTAGCTAAGAGCACTCGTATTTAACTGTTCGTTACCCATGCAGTTGTCCTCGGAGCGAAGTGCCTTCGCAATGGCGTTGCTGGCTGTGTGTCAATGTCCTTCTTCAAGATAGTCGCTATAGGGGTCATCGGCAACTTTTGGACGAGCATCAAATGCGGTCTTGATGGCCCAGGCGGCCACACTACAGAGAAGGAAGACCAAAATGGCGCGTCTTAGCCAAATGGGAATCTTGGTGCGAACAAGGACGGGATCTACGAAGAGGACGAAGGGGGCCAACAAGAGAGCGACTAAAGCAATGAACGGGGGGGCATCGTCGCCGAAAAAAACGGCGTCAGAAGTGAAAAGACCGGTAGCCAAGACCAGGGGGAGGATAAGAGCCTCAATCGGTTTCGTCGTTTTCAGGAAGAGAGAAAAAGGCGCAAACAAAAGAAGAGCGAGGCCGCAGGACGCCATAATCTGCGAAATGCTTGCGATACCGTAGAAGACGAGAATCTGCGATCCACTCACTAGGCTGAGACCAAGGGCAAGAGGCAGAAGCTTTGCTCCACTGGTCCTGTTGAGCTCTGAGAGAGAGCTTCTTGCAAGCAAGGCCCCGCCAATCAGAAGCAAGACGGTTGGAGTCTCAATGCGAAATGCGGACTCGGTTGCAATCAGTGGGCGCAAAAGGAAGTAGAACGATGCTGCAAAAATTCCGAATCCCAAGACTCCACTAACGCTCGGTCGCATCGCCAATGGCCGCGGCAAGCAGCTCGCAAGGGGACCGAGTAGCAAGAGCCACAGAGCTCTCTCGGTTGATTGTTTGGCTGGCCAAGGAAACTCATCATAAATCTGATGCCAAGTGACAAAGATGGCTGCGGGGATTGCCAGGAGCGCAATCTTGGCCCAATGGCTCATTGATTCCGAGTGCGCAAACCGAGTCGCGACCAGGAGAATGGCCAGGGCTAGGAGCGCACCTGGGAGCAGCGGTAGGATATCTTCTGGCTGTGGTAGGAATTCGCTCATGGCTTAGCTACTTCGCGATCATTCCTTCGAGAGCGATGATCAGCCGAACTTCGTCGCCCAATACGTTGCCTTTCAGG
>JAJRYU010000219.1 GCA_024275615.1 Planctomycetota bacterium | reverse complement strand
GTCTTGCCCAAAACTACTTGGTACGCAAAATAAGGTGCCAATAGAAACAAGAAGAAGGATTGCGGTCGTCAGCTTTGTGGGATTGATCATTGTCGTCCGTGAGGTCAAGGGGATTCACAGCCATTCTTTTCGATTTTCGCGTGGGCTGGCACGCCGCTGAATGATGTCAAAACCTTGCGCCCAGGGCACGGGCAATACGTTGCAATTACGAATTTCCGGGCGCTGATCCTCTAACTCCACCCTCTCTACTTGCGCTCAGCATTCATGTAGAACCGATAGCTGGACCTTCGATCGATCGGTTTTCTCTCCCCCAATTCTCCCGAATTTTGTTCTCACCAACTTGGCCGCGCCGCAATAGGTTTCTTCGCAGATCTTTCGTCGGCATCGAGGCCGTAGCGTGGAAAACTGGGTCGCTGTCGATTCTCCGCCGGGTGCTTCACATTCGTCCTCAGTAAGCCAATTCGATTGCGCCAATTGGGATCAGCGCCCGTTGGCATTGGCGAATTTGATCACGACGGAGTGGACGAGGTCGCCATTGGCTTGCCTTGCGTCGAGGTAGGCTGGATTCTGAGAGTAGTCACCCCTATTCGCTATCACTTTGGCTCCACAATATTTGCTGTTTGAGATCGTGCAAGAGCATCACCGAGACTACTGATTGTTCCTTTCGAAGTTGGGGCGATTTGGTTGTCGCCGGCATCGATCAGAAGTAGTCAAGTTCACGAAAGGAGCAGTCCTTGGAATGGGCGAGCCCAAGGTTTTTCAAGCTAATGGCCGAGCTGGAGTATGGATTTCTTCCGTAACCACCCAAGTACTGGCAATTCTCCGCTGCAATGTAGCTCTTACCAGAAAGGCCTAATGCTCAAAAATGTCCTGCGGGGGCGCCAAACGCTTTGATCCGGACACCAAAGAGCAACAAAGCTCTTGCCCTTCTTCAATTCCGATCCGCTTGACAACCACCGAGGTCGCAGCGATGAGAGAGTTGGCGACTTCGTGTCCCCCTGCCAAACCCAAGGTTGGCATCAGAGCAAAGAAGCCGAATGAAAAATAGCACATTAGCATACCTTGATCTGCCTACTCGATGCTACGTGATCAGCAGGGCTCGCATTTTGATTCATGCTTCCTTCAGCATGCACGTCGCAGCACGCACCTTGCGCTTCACTTCGCTCCCTGCGGTCAGGCCACGGGAAGACCGATACCTCCAAGTCGGCAGTCATGCCGCGCACACCACAAGAAGGGTTCAGACTGCATTGATACCGTCGCCCCCCCACACACTGGCCAATAGTGACCAGGATTACTTGTAGAGAATCGCCAAACCGGCGCTGCAGGTGAAGTTGCCTGGAGCCAGTGGATCATAGGCGTAGATCTGCTGGTAATAGACCGCTCCTGACAGATTCATCGGGACTAAGAAGGGCAAGTCCCAAGTGCCAACCCCTGGAACACCAAACACGCCATCGGCAACAAAAGGCAACACATCCGAGGCATTGGTGTAATTCGTCAGTGTTGGCAATGGGTGGCCCTGCTGGACGACAGGTGTGTCGCCATAAACGAAGTACATTAACGTACCTCCCCGAAGCCCTGTAACCTTGATGGTTGCAGTATCCCCGGCACCTAACTCGCCAACGACATTCAATCGCGGTACGTAGCCTCCACCACCCACAGCCCCTTCGCCATATTGGAACTTGATACCACTGTTAGCCGAGGTCTTCGTTAGATTCTTGTAAATACGATCGCCTACAAGATCCAAGTCTCCGTCCCCATCGATGTCAACCAATAAATGCCCCGACATGACGTGCGGTGCCACTATCTGCCAACTCGCGTTGCCAACACCAAAGGAAACGTTCTTTCGGATGGACATAGTCCTCGGCATGTACCATCCATCCGTGGTACTCGCGATGATGTCCAAAGTGCCATTAAGATCAATGTCAGCTATGTCGATGAAGGAACGCATTTCGGCTGAAGGATGTACTCCAAGGCCCGGACCAAGAAAAGTTTGGAAGGCTCGACCGCCCAAGTTCCACAGGGCGAGGGACGACGCTCCCTGATAGACGAGAATGTCCAAGAGCCCATCGCCGTCGATGTCCTTCGTGCAATTCGTGAGAGAAAAGGCTACACCGTATGACTGACCCGGGGTCCAATTGGCTCCGGGGAGTCCCCAACGCACGATGGAATTGTTCAACAGCAAATCTGCCATGCCATCAAGATCAAGATCAGCAACAGAAGTGACTGGGCCAACCGCGGCGCCAGCACTGAAGAAACCCAGACCATCATTGATCCAAACTCGGCTATCATCACCGTAGTCCTCGCTGCCAGCGATAAAATCGATGTCGCCGTCATCGTCAACATCAGCAGAGAAACTCCACTTCGGATGAGCTGGCGTATTGCCGCCATGAGTAAACGTCTGTCCTGGTAGCGTGCAAGGGCCAGCAAGTGAGAAATGGCCGTTGCCATCCCCTTTGACCAGCTGCAGATTGATGAAAGAGAGGCTCGAAGCGTCAAGCACCTCACAGATAAAGTCGATGTTTCCATCACCATCAAAATCGCCGTGCCCGATCTGCTCACCAAGAACAGTTCCCGGTGCGGATTGTGCTCCCAATGGTTTCGAGACAAACCCACCAGCGGCACTGTTGAACATGGCGGATTGAGCGCTATTCGGCAAATCGGCGTCGAAATCGCCATCAAGATCGAAAGCCCCAGCGAGGCCAACTCCACCCGCAGGCCCCATACCGACCACGGGCTGGGTGATCGGACCATCGGCATAATAAACACAACGTCCACCAACTAGGTCCAGATCGCCATCACCATCAACATCTGCCGCGCCCGCTAGCTTATCAGCACCTAATCCGGGCATGGCCACCGAGTTGGCGAAAGTGCCATTGCCGTCATTGTAGGCAATCAAGAAATTCGAATCGATCGTGTTCTGTTCGAAAGAGGTTGTGCTGCCTCCACCACAACACACACCATCCAAGTCCCCGTCAGCATCAATGTCGACAAGGCGATCAGCAGGGCCACCCACACCGGAAGGTTCAACGACGAAGCTCCCTGCCCCATCGCCACGCAACAAGACGTAACTCCCTAGGAAGCTGAAGATAACGACGTCTAAATCGTTGTCGCCATCAACGTCTCCAATGGAAGGGCGGACTGGTTTCCCGGCGAGCTGAGGGTTTCCATGAACCCATGTGCCGTACAAGCTCGGGATCCCACCGGAGTAACTCCAGATCCGAATATCTGATGCGCCCAAGGCAACGACATCTTCAATGCCATCTCCGTCCATGTCGCCCTTGGAGATACGTAGGATCCCGCTTGTTGGAATGACCGGACCCGGCAAGAAACTACCTGTCCCATCTCCCAAATAGTAGCGAAGTGCGCCGTCATCAGAAACAGCGATATCCATATCTCCATCGCCGTCGAAGTCTGCGGCGGCAACGCCATTTCGCGCTGCCGCAATCGTCTCAGAGAAACTGGGAGAAGTCCAGAACTGGACAATCGCATCTCGATCAACCACAACAAATTTCCCACCAATGGCGAGAATGAATTCTTTTCTCCCGTCGTTATTTAGGTCAGCCATGGTGGAAGCCCAAGTCGTGGCCGGAGCTGCGTTGATGTAGGGTACAGTGACGCTGAGGGAAGCCGAGTTCGTTGTGAAACCAAGAAAACCGTTGCTAATGATTGAGACGACAACTGATGACCTATTTGTGTTGGTCCACCACCAGCCAACAGCATCCAGGTCGCCATCGCCATCCATATCAGCCAATTCGTCCATTCGATAGTACTCGCCAATGGAAACCAACGGCGCGTCAAATACTTTCTTGAATTCCTGGGCGGCGATACTCACGGAAAAAAGAGCCAACACTCCAGCAACCGACAAAAACCTGTTCATGTTATTCCCTCTCAAACCTGACAGTAAGGTTAGCCAGAGTTTCTCATCGGACACGACCCGTCAATAGTGCCGACAACTCCACTAGCTTTGCTTCCAAAAACGCACTCTATCGCTCTATTTGTCCGAGAATCCTGCAGGATCCCTCCAGATTCAAGAAGAATCATATGAGTAATCTCTCCGATAATTCATACCGCATCAGAACTGCTCGATTCGTATTTCAAAGTGCCAGGAACAAGGCAGTGCCGATCGTATCGTAAGCAAACATTCAATCCCTGAATCCTCGGCGCTAAGCGTCGCTCAAGATGGGCTGTAAACCATCACGGCTGATTAACTTGGGACCTCTCCAACATTTTCTCGATGAATCGGTCACAACGAGAGGCCAGTTTCCGCTTCAAAGGAGAACAAACTCACAGCATGGAGCGAAAAAATGAAATCCCTCACTGCCCTTATCCAGATCGATCTCACATCTGGACAACCCTTCCCCTTTGCCCAGTTGCCACCGGGAAGCAAGAACGAGAAACACCCATTTCTAACTCCAAACAAGCAATCGATCTTTGTCACCAGTGAATTTACCAATGGGCAATCTATCATCAGAAAATTGAATCTCATGGGGCAAGAACTTGGCATTGCCATCGACCACTAAGCCCACGTCGGACATACGGTGCGATTCACTGCCGTAAGTGAAATGCTCACCAATCTTGGATCCTGCGATTCCACCAGTGCCTTGGCGAGAAGGCTGAAGACTTACACCAGGCCAGACCTATTGGTGATCGACGAAGTCGGCTATTTTGCGTGCTAACAGCCGAAAAAGTACAGGTCTTTGCAACCGTCTACATGCCCGGTGGTTGCAGTGGTGGAACCCACCCAGAACTGGCATGGTCACGATGTCACCAGCTGATTCTGTTGGCCGATGGATGGGAGCGTCGCCATCCAAAGATAAGTGGCACCTGCTGGTGTGTAATACGAGTCACCGTAATCACGCAGGATGCGCATGAGGTGACGCTCACCGAGCGAGATGATGTGGTTGGTGCATTCTCTTATCAGGGTGCCAAAGATGCGTTCGCAGTACGCATTTTGCAAAGGACTTTTTGGGCGCACTGATAACTTCCTCGATGCCAAGCGCTTTCAGCTTCTTTCGGAAGACTTCACCACAGATGGCATCACGATCACGATGCAGAAAAAGGCGATTCTTCGCCACTTGGGAGAGCCTCGAGCATCTGCTGAGCCGTGCATTCAGCAGTTGGATTCTGAGTGACGTTGAAGTGTACGATCTTTCGACGACCATGGGACATGGCCACGAAGACGTACAACACTTTGAATGTCAAACTGGGAACGGTGAAGAAATCACAAGCAGCGCCAACGTCCACGTGATTCTCGATGAAAGTTCTCCAAGTTTGGCGCACGATCATCGTCGTCGTGTTTGACCATGTAGGTCTCAACGGTGGACTTGGCGATTTCGTGGCCAAGCTTACGCTGTTCGTTTCGAGTCCTTGGTGAACCCCAAGTTCTGTTCTCAAGTGAGATCTTCTTAGTGAGTTCGATGACTTCATTGCTGATTGGCGGGCAATGTTGCACGATCAAGAACACGTTCTCATGCCACGTCGTACCGTGCCTGGTGGCGTGAGTCTCCTGAGATGAGACGGTCTTGAAAAGATGCGCCATGTTTTGCTTGATGCGCCAGGATCCGTTATCCCAAATCTTTGACAGGAGAATCCAGAAGACGCGGTCGCTGTCTTCTAACTTCGCTTTCTTGGCGCTGCGTTGCAGGACCATGAGCTGTTGGCGAAGAGCAATGTTCTCAAGAACGAGAGCTTGGCGGTCGGTACAGAGGGCTACGAGAAGTTTCACAAGATGATTGGCTAAGTTCGTGGGCGAGAGGTCAGAGGAATTGGCGATTGGCGCAAGTTCGGTAGCCTTGTATCGTCAAAATCTTGAGGTCATAAACCTCTATTAGGTCCGTCCTTCGAGTATTCGGAATGGTCAGGGTTAGCGATCCGAAAGGTGCAACTTGAGGAAGGCGCTGACCTCCGCGCTGGATGGCCTTGGAGCTTCCATCGTAACAATCTTTCCCGCTGTATCGATCAGTACAAATGTGGGGTATCCAGCCACCTTGTACATGTTGGTAACCGAACTCTCCCGCGAAACCCCTGGGAGTTCATGGAGTTGTACGCCCTCCAGCTTGCGTTCCGAAATGAACTTCTTCCAGACCTCTCGCGAGTCGTTGACAGAAATACTAACGAATTGGATGTTCTTATCGCGAAATTGGCGTTCTAGCTTCTTCAAATGTGGGACCTCTCTGACGCATGGACCGCACCACGTCCCCCAAATATCAAGATATACATATTTGCCGATAAAGTCTTTCAGCGAAACACTCTTGCCATCATAGTCCATGAGAGAGAAGATGGGTGCTGGGCTGCCTGGAGCAAGAGCGATCAAGTCGCGATACGTCCGCTCCACGTTTCCCTTGATCGACTCACTGCTGATCAAGCCGATCGTTCGATGGTAAATCAGCTTGAACTCTGGGTTTGCGGAATGCAGCCCTTGCAACGGAAACTCCCACAAAAGCGAATCACGGATCTTTCTCTCTTTGAATTTTTCGATCTGGTCCACCGTCGCCATCAGGAATTTTTCCGAGTAGTGCTTCCAGCCCCCAATCGCCTTCATCGCTTGGCGCCTAATGTAATTGCCGGCCAAACTGCGAAAGCTCGGAGAATTCTGGAAGTCATCGTCGCTGTCAAATTGCGTGGCCTGGTAGAACCCATTCAGAGCTCTTGAAATAACGGGATAGTACGACGCGACATCCATGGAGACTTCGCGGGTCGTCTTACCTACATATTTCGGATTGTTGGTCGTGTACTGCTCGACAAGAGCGAAATAGTCAAATCGAAGGTTTCGCACATGTCTCGCCTTGAAGTCATCGCTGAATGCTTTCTCATCGGCCAATCGCTTGACAATGGCTTGCTGCCGTTTTGAGATCGCATCCAAGAAGCCCTGCTCGTCAAGGCTAAAAATATCCTTGGATTGATCACTGGCCTCGAAATCCAGTTTTCCTTCATGATTCAGAAACCGATTGGCCTCTTGGTCACTTCCCTTGAATTCTACGTCCAGGTTGCCTGTGTTGATTGAGATTCTCACTTCCAGGCCGCGGCCTGGCCGCAAGAACAAGGGGACAACGTAGTAACTTCCCAGGTGCAGGAAGTAGCGGCCTTCTTTTGCCGGGATACTGGTTTGGAATGCTCCCCCGCTACCTATCGGCAAGTGTCTTGAAGCAATGCTATCACCCTTGAACGAGATGTCGGTTAGATGAATCCCAGCGATTTCCCCAAAGAGCAGCGCGTTCCCGGTAGGTTTTGATTCTGGG
>JAJRYU010000016.1 GCA_024275615.1 Planctomycetota bacterium | reverse complement strand
TTCGCCTCGTCGACCCCGGCCACGTCAGCGAATGTGACGGTGCTTTTCTCGTGAGCGTTCATTTTGGCGCGACTCTTGCCAAACGACAGGACATTGCCGCCGACACCATTGCCGCGCATTTGTCGAAACACGAAGAACCACAAGAACACGATGATCAGAACCCAGGGCAAGAGTCCGATGAGGACGCCTTCCAGTAATCCAGGTTGAGAAGCCCAAGTGACACTGGCCTTGGTATCGCCCAAGTCTACAGTGAGTTCGCTAGGTGAGGGCAAGCCAAGACGAGCGTTCGCTTCAACGGTATTCGTCAAGGCGAGCAGGCGACTGAAGCTGACTTGAACCGGAATTCGAGTTTCGGCGTCGTCGGCTGGCAGAAATCTCTGCGCTTTGAAGAGATAGGCTTGTTTCCCGCGACCGCTGTCGGACCGTCCACCAATGGCATTGTCTTTGTCGGTGCTTGGCAATTCGGTCATTTGCACGAGCAGGTGGTCGACGCCATTGAGGTTTACGATGTAGCGGCGATAGACGGCGAAGTCGAGAGCGGCGATTCCTCCCGGTTTTCCTTCCGCTTCAGCCAAGGTCAGCAAGACGTCTTCGGCGAGCTTGGAATTGCGGGCAGCCTTGACGCCCAGGCTTTGCATTTCCGTCAAACGATCAACCCACTCCGAAGACACCATGGTTGAAACATCAACCCGGGCCTCTGTCGTCTGGCTCTTTTTCGGAGCCTTCTTGAGTTTGACCTTGATGGCCGTGGACTCAATCTCGAGCTTTTCCACCTTGCCCTGGACGAGATTGGCAAAAAGTTCCGTGCGACTGATGGTCTGCGTGCCCTGAATACTGCTCTGCACCACCATCCAAACGATGAGCAGAACCAGACCAATCAGAAGATATCCGGCAAAATTCTTGGGACGAGGCGGCGGCGCAACACTTTTCTTGTTGTCATCGTTGCCTGAATCTGGTGGCGGCGTACTGTTGCCGTTGGACATGCGAAACTCCTGGCCCTCTCTTGAAAGGCCGTATCTGTACGTCTGATAGAGGCTTAGAGAATGCCCCTTACAGGAGCTATACGAAGCCAAACCCACCGAAGACAAAAATGACCGCTTGTCTTTATCGACTAAATCGGGTCAAAATCCGCAAGATGCCTGTCGGAAAGGACTTCCAAAATGATAACTGAAGCCTAAGGAACTCAAAAGCATTCCAATCGTCTTCCGGGCGAGAGACGACCTAGGGATGGTCCTGGGCGTTGCGGCTGCGCACTTTTTCCAGGTCTCGAAAGAAACTCTGGCGCTCAAGCTGGTTAACAATGTCCTCCGCCAGATCCCTCAGAGATTCGTCAAAGGCGGTTTGCAAGCTCTCGCCACGCTCAACGACAAACTCTGCACGATTGGCGATCTTGAAGCTGGCCAAGATCTTGTCGTCGCTGAGGCGGCGAAGTTCCACTTGGGCTTGGACGATGACGGCTTGCTCAGAGACAAGGTTGCCTGTGGTTTCCACCAAAGTTGGACGTGTCACGTTGATGATGCGCCCGGTCAGAACAGCGTCCGCATTGCGCCGCCGAGTGATTTTCAAAGGTGCCCGCTGCCGCAATTCGCTGGTCAGCTCACGGGTAAGCTGAAATTCGATCTCTCGGTAGTACGTGTCGTTGCCAAAAACATCAACAGCGACACGATCAACACCGGAGGGCATCATCGAGCCGGTGGAATAGCCGCAAGACGTAAGAGCGAAAACTCCAAGAATCAGCACGATCATGACTTGGGAGAGCCTTTTCATACACCATGCCCATGGCCGTGGCCATCACCGCCCCCTTGTGGGGCCGGGGCCTCTGCAGGGGCATCCCCGCCTTTCTCCTTCAACTTCTCGAAGAATTTATCTTCGCTCCAATCTGGCAGCACAGCCAGGATCTCTTTGGCTTCTTCGGCTGCTTGGGACTTGGGCCAATCTCTCAGGCATTTCATCAAGAAAAACCGGGCCGCTCCCGGGTGCCCCTGCCCAATGTACCAATTGGCAATGAGAACCTGTTTGCTCGCCAAGGTGTTCTCGAAGAAGGCAATGTGCTCCTTGGCCTCAGCACGACGCTCGTCTTCAGGGAAGTCCGTCAGATAGCGTTGGAAAAGGCGAATCCCCTCATACATGTTGTCCTGGTCATAGGCTGGCCCCTTGCACAAGGCGACGCGGCACAATCCTTGATTAAAGAGGGCACGAGGCGCCCAAACCGATCGAGGATAGCGTTCGACGATAGTCCGATACGCAGCCTCAGCCTCCAAGAAATTGTCGTCGTCAAAAAGGTAATTGCCCAGTTTCCATTGGGCTTCGTCGGCATGGTGCCCATTGGGAAAGTTGGTGACGATAAGTCTGAGAAGAGTGATTCCATCGCGCTCAAGATTGAAGATCAACCAGCTGTGTTTGCCTGCCAAATACTCATTGGCCAGCCGCCAGGCACTCTCTTCGATCTCATCGTTGAGTTCGGAAATCGGGTAGAGCCGGACAAAATTGGTGATTCCCTTGCGGGCGTCGACGTCTTCGGCCAATTCAATGTTGGCAAGGATTTGCAAATGCCGAGCAAGCCGATCATTGACCGTGTCGGGGTAGTCTTCGAGATAGAGCTCAAACGCCTCGGCTGCGGATTCGAAATCCCCGGCGTCAAAGAGCTTCTTAGCCTCATCGAACGCCTTCTTGGCTTGAACGGTTTCTTCTTTGGAACGGTTCAAGACACGAATACGCGCTTGGTAGCGTTCCAGCTCATCAGCCCCGGGGTCGGAGCGCAAGAAGTCAGGGAGAGCCTGATTAAACTTGCGGCCAAAGGAGCCGCAACCAGCAAGAACAACCGTGGCGCCGAGCAAAATGAGGATTCCCCACCACTTCTGGTCAACCAATCGGGCCTGTGACATTTTCCTAAACCCTTTTCAGAACGGATCTTAGCTTTCGCAATTGGGCCAAAGAGAATCCTACTTGGATAGGGGTACGAGATCAACTGTCGTCAGACTGGGCGATCCAGGGATTTTGGCGGCCTCGAACCCATGCGAACTATCCCCTCAAGATAGTGGATCCCGTGAGATTCCCCTCTTCTGCCGCCCTCCTGAATTGTTCGAGCTGTCATCCATCTTGGGCGAATGGTCTCGCAAACAGTTCGCGGCTTTTCGCCAATCCCTCGGCTGTCGAGAAAACGGACTTTGCTTTCGACACTGGGTCACGAATTAGTCCTTTTTCGTGAAGTCGATTGAGTGCCTCCCCATCGTGTCCTTTCCAACTGCGTGCACCAAATTCATCTTCGTGATGAACGGTGAAAGCCAACAACGCAAGAACCACGTCGTCTACTTTGTTGGTGTCGCAATCCATGGCGCTATCTCCTGCGACCGCGCAACCCGTTCTCTATCCTACTCAGCGGACAGGATCTGGACCCACCCGTCTTCACCACGTTTCCGGCGGTCAAAGAAAATGAAGCTGGCCAGCAAACTTGTGGAAGAGTCGGGGTGCCGAGGAAGAAAATGCCGGACTGACGTACAGCCTCCCGCTCGCTTCGCAGGAGTTTTCTGTGTGGCCGGGACCAACGAACGGGCGCTGAACGTCAGTTCGGCATCTTGGCTTTTCGCATAGAGACACACCGTCGCCAACATCCTTGCCCTTCCAAGTGAACCTCCCCTCCGTCACACGACGCCTCCTTGAATCCAGAGAAAACCGGCCAGGAGATTGGAAATTGCTTGTTTGGACGCTACTCGCCGTGCAGTGATGATCTCTTGCCTATCAGAGTGCTATTTCAACTTGAGCGGATGCGCTGGTTCGCTTCCTGCGCTGGCCTGAGAAAACCAAAACGTGGGTTCAGGACAAAAGGCTCGCTTCGGATCTGCTTTTCAAAAACAGCTTGGAATACCGCCCGCATCAGTCCTCGCAAAACATGGTGTTGCGCTGTCGAAAGTCGCAGGCGAGGGGCGTGTTTCGGGCCGGCTCGTCCCAATGAGGAAAGCAAACGGCAGTCACCCTGGGAGAGTTTTATGGCTGGTCCTTGTGAGCGGGGACAATCGGCACAAATGTAGCCGCCTTCCAGAGGATAGATTGCGACCACTGGGCTTGAGGCTCTCCGGCCACAACGCAGGCAGTGATCGATACCGAGTCCAAATCCAAATGCTTCCAGAAACCCCACTTCCGTTGCCAAGACGATTGCACGGGATGCGAGACCATCGTGTTGATCGAGAGCCACAAGAGCTCGGATTATGAGTTCCCAGGCCCCGGTGTTTGCATCCTCTTCCTTAACTCCTTCATAGACCAATTCGGTCAAATAAAAGGCTGATAAGAGGCTGGGGAGACGCTGGCGCAACTGAGGAAAACCAGTGAGAGGTTCATACTTCTGCAACAAACCGAGGTCGCTTCCCCGGCGACGGCGATACGTAATTTTCGCCATCTGAAAGAGGTCAAATGGACCCTTGAGGTAGGCATTGGGCTTCTTGATGCCCTTGGCAAGCACGGAAATGCGCCCTTCCGTGGGTGTCAAGAGGTGACCGATCTGACTGGTTTCACCAAAGTCGAAACGCCGCAGAAGGAGACCGATAGATTGGTGCTCTGTTGCATCCATGGGCCTATCCTACCTTGGGGAGGGGCGGATTCGAAGATCAGGACGGTGTCGGCCTGTCAAAGCCCAAGATAGCGAGGGGCTGGGTCAGGAATCGCTGCCTTTTTCGACTGGCTCCATGGTCAATCGAATCCGTTTGACCTTGCGGTCATCCGCTTCCGTGACCACAAAATGAACACCTTCCATTTCGACTTCTTCGCCCAACGCCGGCACTTTGCCTAGCTGAGATGCCAAGAAACCGCCGACGGTGTCATAGTCACCGGTGTCGGGAATGTGGATGTCGAGTTTCTCATTGAGATCGTCAATGGAGAGTTTGGCATCAACTTCGACGGTGTTGTCATCCACTTCGGCAAACTCCGGGTCTTCTTCGACGTCAAATTCGTCTTGCAGCTCACCGACTATTTCTTCAAGGATGTCTTCGACGGTGACAATACCTGCGGTGCCGCCGAACTCGTCCAAAACGATAGCGATATGGATCTTATGGTCCTGCAACATCTTGAGCAGTTCGTTGATCTTCTTCGTTTCCGGGACAAAAACCGGGTCGCGTAGAATTTCGGTCCAGGCCAATTCACCGGATTGAAGCTGCTTGAGATCTCTGAGGATATCTTTGAAATAGAGCACACCGATGATCTCATCGCGATTATCGCGATAGATCGGCACTCGAGAATGCCCGTGTTCGCCGAGAGTCGCCAGAGCTTCGTCTAGGGTCATGTCAGACCTGCCGCACAAGAGCGACGGCCTGGGAGTCATGATCTCACGAGCGACACGATCTCTTGAGTCCATGATGTTCTCGATGAAATCGG
>JAJRYU010000218.1 GCA_024275615.1 Planctomycetota bacterium | reverse complement strand
GGAAGAACATTTTAACTTGTCATTCGACCCAGACACGGCCCGTGCCTATCACGACGAAGACTTGGATGTGGATACGGATTTTTGTGCCATGTGTGGGCACGATTGGTGCAGCGTGCGCATCTCAAAGGAGATTCAAGAATTCGCTTCCGGCAAGTCAGAAGAATTCTCTTGGGAAAAACCGAAAATCTCCGCTGCTCTCAGTGGCGAACAAAAGGAGATCCTCGAGAAACGTGGTGTTTTGTCTCCCGAAGAAATCCACCGGTTAGCTGCCAAGACCAAGGGCAAAATGTCCGAGGGAGACGGTCAACCGGCCCCCTGTCATTCGGACGTCACCGATAGCGAGACCGCTCAGGCCATCCAAGAGCAGCTATAGCCTTGTTCATGATCTTGCGGACAAGGATGGGGCGCCGTAGCCGCATTCTTGGCCGCGATCTCACAAGGAAGGTGGGTTGACGGTCAATCAGACAGCCAGATCCATTTTCCTTTGATGGCTTGGAGAGCAGCGCGAGACTCGGGCGTTGCAAAATGTCCCCAAACCCCATCGAGGGGTTTGCCGAGTACAGTTGCTTTCGTGGCTGGAGCTTGAATGCGCTTTGCGGCCCAAGAGGAATCACTGACGGTGACCCGTTTTCCGCCTGGTTTTGTGACTTGGAGCAGCAACCCGCCTGCGCCGCCGGAATTCAAGACGAGGACGCGGAGCGAATCCTTGCCGACCAGTTGAATGGAGAAGGTCTTCGGCTTCATCCACGAACGGCCTTCGCCAACGAAAGTTCCATTGTGCCATAGAAAAAATCGGTCGTCTGCGGTGATAGCCACGGCCGCTTTCCCTTTTGCTCCGCGAACGGTCTTCTCAAAGACAACGGCGTCGTACGCTTCCGTCCGCGCCACTTTCTCCATGTCGAACTCTGTTTCTCGAAGCCATGTGCGCCAGCTCTTGGCTAGCTGCACGAAGGTCTTACCGAATATGGACTTTTCTGATTCGGGACGAAAGTAGTAGCGTTTCACGAGTTTCATGCCGTACTTTTCGATGAGGAACTCGAAGAAACTCCCGGAGATCCAATATCCTGATGCCAGTGATCCGGTCTTTGGGAATCCTTGGCGGAGCGTCGTGAGGGAAGGCACCTCGCCAAGGCGCTCGTAGTAGGCCACCCACTGTCGAATCGGAATGCCTCGCTTTCCCATGTGGGTCATGGCATCGGCAAAACCCTCAACAACGAATTTGTACTGGGGTCGACTGTAGTCCGTGAGCTTGCGGTCTTGTTTTACCGGGGCATTGCCTCTGTCATTCCACTGCGTGCAGAGGATGTGAGTCATCTCATGGTGGGGGAGTGTGTGAAAAGGCGTATGAAGAAAACGACCGCTGGCATAAGCAGCGGTCCCTGGCGAAGCCCCGGTCACCTCCCGCAATTCGACATCGGTCAGATAGGTGAAGATATGAATGGGACCCCGAAACTTGATTGCGAGACGTTGCTCGAGTTCCTTGAGTGCTTGCAATTGGTTCTTCTTGAATTCGGGCAGAATGTGCTTCATCCAGTCTGTCGGCTCAAAGTGGATGACGAGTTTTCCAGCTTTTTCCTTTGCCGTGAGCCGAGTGGCCGCCGCAGTCTCAGCGGGGCCGAATCCAGAGTTCTGGGCGTGAGCTGAGACCAGTGCACTGGTGACAATCATGAAACAAATCAAAATAGGCCTGAACATCACTCTGGCTCCGAAAAAGTAGAAGATCTACGCCTCGTGACTGTAGACCAGTTCACCAAGCCTTGGCAATAGGGAAATGGACAACAGGCCATGCAAGTTTTGCCACGAGTCGGCTTGGATAGGAAGTCCATCGTCAAGTGGAGATACATTTCTGGACAGACGAAACGACAAAACGGTAGGATCTTGCTCGTCGTGAAAATGAGCCCTGTTTGGACTCAGATGCTAGTCCTCGTTGATCAAGAAGGCCGCGCCCTTGTCCTCCAAGAAGAAACACATCTTGATAACGGGGCCTCACCGTTCCGGCACCACATGGATTGGCAATACGATTGCTCAGGCCGGTGGCATGCGCATCTTGCTTGAGCCCTTCAATAGCAATTTTCCACCCTATGGCTTCGGCGTCCAGCTGAAGAAGCCCTACACGGATATGGCCTCGTCGGCACAAAGGGATGAAATCGAAGCCGCCTTCGACACCTATCTTTCCCCACATCCCGCCGAGTATGCTCGCGGCATATGTCAAGCGACGAAGTCGGGCATGAAGACTCCGGTTCGCTTCCTTTGGCATTTCCTGCAGGCACAAATGCGACCACGAGTTTTGCTCAAGGATCCCTTGGCTTTGTTTTCTGCCTCGTGGCTCAGTGAACGTTATGACCTCCAAGTCATTTGCACGACACGGTCTCCCTGGGCCTTTGTGGCATCCTTGAAGGTGGCACATTGGGGATTTAGTTTTAAGAACTTCCTGGCTCAGGAGGGTCTTCTGGACCGACTGCCCCAAGACATGGTCTCACGCATGGCGGAGCTTGTCGATAAGTCGGCCGACCCGATTGAGAAATGGTCACATTTGTGGAACGTCTTGCACCACCAAATTGTCAACTACCAAGAGCAGCACAAGGACTGGTCGTTTGTGCGCTATGAAGATATCGCCAAGGATCCACTTGCAGGATTTGACGTGATGCTTGCCTACCTCGGTTTAGAAATGACCCCAGCCATCAAGGACTACATTGCGAGTTATACTTCGAAGAAAAACGTCAATGCCGTCCCTTCCACGCACTACCAACCTCGCGACAGCAAGGAGACGATTGAGAGTTGGCGGCAGCGCTTGACTTCCAAGGAGATTGACTTGGTGGGGAAACTGACGAGACCCCTTGCAGCGCAGCTCTATCCCGACATCCAGATGTCATAGTTCGATGGCGAATGCTCCTTCGCCGCCGAGGCGCGGTTTTTCAGCATAGAAGTTATGGATCTCACCGTTCTCCATGAGCTGGGTCAATGTGCGCCGTACTTGGGGTTTGACGAGAGGAGTGCTCTTGGAATGGATACCTTTGCCGGTGATGATGCGGACCTTTTGATGTCCGTCTTTTCTGGCTTGGGCGATAAAGCGCTGGGTGCGGTGCTTGACCTCTTGACTGGTGATCGAAGCGGAACCATGGAAATCGAGTTCCGCCTGGGCGCAAGCGAGATGCTCATAGCGATTGGCCGCCGTTTTTTTGGACTTCTTACGCGCCATGAGGGTCACCTTCCGTATTCATGAGATTGCGGATATAACGCCAGTCAGACTCCGAGAATGACCTTGATTTGATTCAAAGTGGACGCGTCTTTCTCATTCAGATCTTCCTCATGAACCTGCTCAACAATCAACCGGCAAATACGTTTTTCCATGCCGCCGCGTTGACAAAGTCCGCGGAGAATAGCGACTCGATCGGCTGAATCTAAATTCTTACTGCGCCGGATCTTTTGATCCAAATTCAAATCGTGAACCCGTGACAGTGGCGACAAAATGTCGATGCATCTCTTGTAGCGGCTGTCCTTGTTGTCGCGCGTGTTCTCCGCTGCTTTGAAATTGGCGATGGCTAAGAGAAGGCGTGTGTCATGAGTCGCATGGCGAAAACGAACAAGGGGCTGCAAGCTATGAATGGCAACATTGGGCTGGCCGTCTTTGATCAGCTTCTTTGCTCTACGGACCATCGTGCCGTTGAGGCCTTGGCGATCACGTACTCCTAAAAACTGCAAAATGGCATGATCAATGTGTTGATCAAGGAATCCCTCCGCAAGCCGGCGTCTCAGAGTCCTTATTTCCTTCTCTTCTGGTTCAAAGGAAGATTGGACCAAGACCTCAACAAACTCCCGGCGATGGTTCGTATCTTCGGATTGCATGAACTCATCAAATAGAACTCGAGCTCCATTTTTGATCTGCACCAAGGTGCGCGCCGCAGAATGGCGTACTCTTCTGAGAGGGTGAGACAAATGATCTTTCAGAATGGGCGTGGCGTGTTTGTCTTTTCGTCTAGCCAATTCTCCGAAAACGTAGTCTTTGAGATTGGCATTATTGCGGGTGGCAAGTGCGCGCAACTCCTTGGCAGGCACGGCCGGTTTTGCCCATGCCACCAGGACGTCCTCGGCGGGCTCAGTGACGTCGCGATTGTCATGGCTGAGAAGGCGATAGAGCCGTTCGCGAAAATCCTCGATCGTCGAAGGCTCCGGTGCCTGGACCTCAAGTGCCGCCAAGGCGTGGCGCCGCAAGGAAGGGACATCACTGGATTCAGCGTGGTGTAAGAGCGTTTCTGGCACGACTTCAATTTTCAATCGCCGGACCAATTTCAGGCAAGTGATCAGACAATAAGGCGGCAAGTCCTCTGGTGGATCCGCGATCATTTTGCGGATCGCCGATTCGAGAAACTTCTTTGCACCTTTGGGATAGCGGTCAAAGTGCTCCGCAACAAAAAGGCTTGTACCTCGTGCTTCTTCCCACGTCGTGTACGGCAGGCGCCCCATGAGCATGCGTACTGCGCGCACTTGGTGGATCCCAGCGACGGCCTTTATATAAGCGCCATTGCGCCACGCATCCTGCCCCTGGTGACAACGTTCAATTTCTTCCAAAGCGGCACCGCCGACCT
>JAJRYU010000015.1 GCA_024275615.1 Planctomycetota bacterium | reverse complement strand
CGCCAAGTCAAAGTCGTTTCTCCTTGAACGCATTTTCCAGTCGTTTCACCATGGCCTCCACACTCATCCGTTCGGGAACAAAGGCGCGGCCGCCATAGCGACCAAAAGTCGCATGCTCCAAGAACGTAGCCACCTCTTCAGCCAAATCTCCAGCAATCGACATCGCCTTGAGATTCAGCGCCAGACTCTTGCTATGTATCTGTGATTCTTCGACTTCCATCTTAGCCGATAGATACTCTATGAGAGTGATTCCAAGATCACATGACCGGTCAGCAATCCGCGCCTTGAACAGTCGGTAGGCACGTCTGGATCTCGCCCAACTAGGTTCATTTCTTTCTCGTTCCCAGATCTTTACGCGAGCAAAAATGACAATTCCAATGGCCCACGGCAGTAAAAAAAGACACACCATGACAACAAAGTCGAGTTTCTCTCTTGATGGTTTCGTTTGCACATCTTCGGGCATCAAGAAACCGCGAATTCTGTCTTCCTTGGCTTCCAATCCCCTTTGTTGAACGGCGCCCGCACGTGTTGGATCATCTTTCCCAAGGACAATGACAGAACAGGGGTTGGTAGTCACCGTTTGGTAGCGAGCACCGTCGTTCGGACTAAAATATGACAACTTCATTGGGCCGATCAGGTATTCGCCAGCGCTCAAGGCAATGACATCGTAGGTGACAATAAGATCGTCCTCGACAACTCTCCGCCTCACTCCTTGGAGACGTAGACCAGGTTGATCGACGAAGGTCGGCTCCTGCAAGGAAGAAAGATCTGCTTCACTGGAAATGACCAACGCCAACTGAAAGCTATCACCAACACTGACTTGATCAGCCGAAAGGTCGCACTTCAGCTCAAAATCTCCGACCCCACCGGAGAAGTCCTCTGGTACATTCCTGCGGGGAAGCGCCATGATCTTGATTCGAATGTCTTGGGCATAGACAAAGGCGTCCCTGGGATCGCTTGCGATTCGTCCACCAATGAAGTCTTCCTGGAACTCTTCAGCGAACCGAAACCCGGCGGAGACACCTTGAATAGTTCGGCCAAGCAATTTGGCCGACGGAAATTCAAAATCCTGCCCAACCATCCCGTAGGTCTTGCCGTTTCGAACTTCATCTGGGAATTCCCGCCAATGAACAAGCTGATCGTCAAAAACGAGGCTCTTCAGCACACGCGAATCCACTAAAGGTGATTTTGTTGGCTGGCCATCAAAACGCCGCACCCATTCCCCATCGATCCTCACAGGAACATCGAGCGGGCGACGATGGGGCTGAAGGACGAACTGATCAAAATACCGGACGTCGAAACCAAATCGAACATCCAAGACAACACGTTCCCCCAACCAATACGATGATTTCTGAGTTTTGATCTCCAAAAACGCGTGTCGCCTTCCTTGCGTATCTTGGATGACCCGCAAAGAAAACGGAGCCGTTGTCAAAGTGCCAACACCTTGATGAACCGTCAGTGCCGGAATCGCCACTTCGCCCAAAACTTGAGGTCGGAACTTGATAAGCCAACGTCCCGTCCATTTAGCCGACCTCGGTGAAAAGCTCACTTCAAGCTGCTGCTGGGAAAGGACGCCTTGGGAAGTCCTCGGCAGTGCTCCCAGGGTTGGTTTTTCTTCCAGCTCACTGGCAACCAAGGTCCAACTGACCTCGGTTCCTAAGACAACCGGCTGCGAGTTCTTGCCATCCAACCCCAGTTTTTGCCCAAAAACTGTGGAAGCAAGAACCACCCCAGAGACGAAGGAGAACCACAGACAAGCTTTGGTCCAGGCAGGATTCAAGGGAATGATTGCCTTGTCGATCACCAATCATGCCCTCCGACGCTCCCTTTTTTCAGCCGTGCCGCACGGCGCTTCATTTTTCGTTCCTCTTCCTTGAGACGTACTCTCTCAAGAACTGCGGCTACTTTGTTGGCGACGAGTTCACTGAGTTCCGGAGCAAGTTCCTGCTCGATTTCCTGGGGCATTCTCTTACCCTTTTTCTTGTCACTTTTTTGTTTGTCTTGGTCCGTTGTGCCCGCGCTTTTCTTGCTATTTTGAATGAACTCTTCTCGCCTTCGGCTCAGTGAATCAAT
>JAJRYU010000217.1 GCA_024275615.1 Planctomycetota bacterium | reverse complement strand
TGCGCTGCCAACGCCAACACTTTGAGCGATGTCTTGAGTCAATAGCCAAACCCAGATCAGCCTTGCCTGGTCCACCGAGAATAAGAAAGAGGCCAACTCCCTTGGGTGTTGGCCTCTTTCTTATTTTGTCCGGTGCTATTTCACTTCGAAGATCAGAGCATTGGTCGGCAAGAAGACACCAGGGGCTTCTTCGAGCACACCTTGAATGGTGATCAAAAGCGGGAAAGGAATGCCTGGGCCCGGGCCTGAGTTCCAGGGGGTGGGCGTGGCTTGAAAAATGGAAGCGTAGAGTCCCAATGGGCCCACAGTCGAAGCCAAGGTGAAAAAGCTGGGATGAATGCAGGGAATTATCGCTGCCGCCTCAAGACAAAGAGATGCCAAAATAGCGCTTGAGCTCTCTGGCGACATCTTCGTCATTCGGCAATTCCCGCGCTTCGGTTCTGCCATTTCGAGTCAGTGTCAAAACGTTGCCACGGATGGTAATCCGCCCATCGGGCGCCGCCATCGAGCAAAGGAGGCCTTGAGTGAAAACAGAATCGGAGGATGACTGGTGGTATGAGCACGCTCCAGCGAAGTCCTCGAGTAGGTGAGGTTCCTTGTTCACGCGATACAGCGCCGTGAATTCCATGGTCTTGCGGTCAAGAGTCTTAAGGACAAGATCGTCCTCCTCGCCGTCACTCAGGCAAAAGACACCTCCACGTTCTCGCACCTCGTCACGGTTGTTCCACGCCAAGGGACAGAGATTGCCGCGGCCAAAACCGACGTCGACTAGATAGGGCCGGTCCAAGTCGACCCGCAAAGCCAAATGATCAAAGGGGATGCCAAATTCTCCTTGTTCGTTGGCAACCCGAGCTTCCTGGAGAGTGACCTTGAATCCAAGCTCAGTCAGGAGCCAAGCGAAGGCTGCATTAAGTTCGTAGCAAAACCCTCCTCGCTTGCGGCTCACGACTTTCTGCAAGATCGATTCTTCGTCCAAGACGATAGGAACGCCATTGACGATGTCCAGATTCTCGAAGGGCACTGTCAGAAGATGCCGTTCTTGAAGTTTCGCCAAACCAAGAGCATCGGAAGAGGGAGCCGACGAGAATTGCAAGCGATCAAGATAGTTCTTGACAGTAATCACGAATCATACCTCCGATCCTGCATCGGGAATAAGAAACTCTTCGAAAGGACGGCCAAACGTCCTCAGACAACAAAGTCGATTGTGGCCATAGAACGTCCCAGCGATCAGCCCGAAAGTTGCACAAGCGGCCTTCGCGTGCTTTGGTGAGCATGACAAGACATCAATGGTCTCTAGTACACCCGCTCCTGCGAAACTCGCGGATGCGACAAGAGCGTCCAGGATCATGGTCGACCTATCTTGCCCCTTATCCTGGCGACTTTCCAGAGCATAGCGGGCTGCCAAAAAATCCTGAGGTGAGCGACTCCTGAGATTGATACCCAAGGTGATCATGTCTTGGATGCGTTGCCTCAATGCCGTCATGCGCGGATTCTCAAGGAGCACGGCGAATCCGCGCGGCCCAAACCATGCTCGCAGATTTTCCGACAACCAATAGTGGAAGAAAAACTGTGGGTCATGGGCGTGGCGAGCTGCATGCAAGATCACTTTGAGTAGGACTGCTGCGACGTCTTCACTTTCGGTCGAGTCCTTGAGCTGCTGAATGAAAGCTTGCTCAATGCCGAGCGCGGGGTCTATCAGAGATTCACTTGATGATGGATCAAGAAGATTACCTTCAAGACAAAGATCTTGTTGATCGGCCCTAGGCAAGACTTCACGGAAAAACTGGCCTGAACCAAGGGCGAGGCGTGAGGCGACTTGGCGATCTTTTCGACTTTGAGCGCAATGAAGAGCGACTCGAGTGAGAAGCGCAGCACCTTCGTCTTTGTCCGTAGTGGGGTCGACCATGAAGGTCTTATACCAACGCCCCCGGGTGAAGGACATGGACCTGATTTCTTCCAGATTTTTTTGCCGTGTAGAGAGCTTCATCAGCGGTCTTCAAGACTGCTTCATAACCTTCAACATGGGGGTTGCCAAAAGCAACTCCAATGCTGACCGTCACGTGACTGTCGAAACCACCAAAAACAATGTGATTTTCTTCCACCGCAACGCGTAGGCGCTCGGCGCATTCCTCGGCATGATCTGATGACCCGTGCGCACAGACAACGAGGAATTCTTCGCCGCCTATCCTCGCCACTTTTTCTTCCAGCCGCGCTCCAGAATCGAAGACGACAGCTGTCCGTTTTAGGACTTCGTCGCCGACATCATGGCCAAACGAGTCATTGACAAGTTTGAAATGGTCGATGTCGATGATCATCAAAGCTACTCTTGCATCTTTAATCTGAGCTGCCTCAGCCCATTCTGTCTTCAATGTTTCCATCGCCGAACGCCGATTGGGAAGACCCGTGAGAGGGTCGGTGAGCGAGGCTTTCATCAGCCGCCTGTTGAGAATGGCCATTTCCGCAACTTGCGCCTCCAACTCCTGGCGGGAGTTTTGGATCTGACGTTTCATCGCTACCAAGCGCGCGCCAGCATCAAGATGAGCCCGAACAAGTAGGGGGTCAAATGGCTTCAACATGAAATCATCTACGCCAACTCGGTAGGCATCGAGTTCGATGTTCGGATCGTCACGAGCGCTCAACAACATGATGTAGACTTGGCGGCCTTCTGGGCAACCGCGGAGTGTGCGCACTAACTCCAAACCAGTTGTATCAGTCAATTCTGCATTGCATATGACGATGTCTGGAAGAAAGTCCAAGACAGTGGCAAGGGCTTTGCCTCCTTGGCGACAACTCATGACTTCGTGTTCCGAATCCGCAATCGACTTAGAAAGGATACCGACGGAGATCGGATCTTCGTCTATCACCAAGACTCTCAGAGTCCTGCTGCGGCTTGCGTCCTCAGAATCAAGACTCTCGTCTTCCCCGACGGTTATGGGATTCGGGTCAGCATCCTCTGCTAGATCCGATGATGGCACCTTGTTCGTCGAAAGATCGAGAATCCCAACCCATTCACGCCAAGACTCAGATACGTCCTTGCATAACTTCTGGAAATTGTCCTCATTCATCTCCGACTGTGATTGAGCCGCTTCAAGCTTGACCACATCGCTTTCGCTCCGGTCTTCACCAACGACACAGAGTCGGGCGATCGGCTCCGCGATCTGCAGTAGGTGCACCAGTTCAGTGGTGGATTTCGTTTCGTTGGCGAGACGAGCATGATTGCCATTGACCGCCACCACGCGAGACAGAAATGCCGGCAAACCCCAGTCCAAGAGGAGAGCCTCACCCAAGTCGGCGTGATTCACTGCGAAAGCTGCGAATTCGGCGCCGAGAAGGTCGGCTTCCTTGTTCTCTCCAAGCACTTCGGCATAAAGCGCGGGATGGACACAAGCCAGTCCGAGTTTGCCGATCTTAGCGAGAAGACCACAACAATAGGCTTCGGCTGGGTTGCCTATCTCCAATGCGCTTGCCACCTGCTGTGCCGCCAAAGCGCGGGCCAGCGATTCTGACCAAAAAGCAGTGAAATCAAAAGCTTGGCAAGCTCCCTCTCGATAATTCGAGACGAGAGAGAAACCCAGAGCCACAGCACGGAGAGTGCTCATCCCCAGCCGATTGACTGCATCTTCTACCGTCGTGATTGGCCTGATCGTGGCATTGCGACTGGAATTCGTCAACTTGAGTAGTCGACCCGTCAGGGCCGGGTCAGATTGAATCACTCGGGCCACATCGCCGATAACAAAATCATCGCCGCTGGTAAGCTCAAGAATGGCCATGCCAACACCTGGAGGCGAAGGCAGCCTTCCTGTCAGCTTCAGTTCCTCAATTGCTTCCACTCTCATCCCCCGTGCATGACATGACCTTGGAAGTCCATTCCAAAGCATCGATGTAGGCTTTTCGGATCAGCGACGATTCAAAGGCATCAGAACAGATGTCATCCTTGGGTGAGCGGTCATACTTGATCGCTAAGTCCAGGACTTCACCATGTTGCCCTTCGTGCATAAGAAGGGCATTGATGACCGAATCTGCGAGGGGGAGGTTTTCAACGATATCCGCCATGGTCATGCCTAGAAGGGCATCCAAGACAGAGAAAAGGCCGACAGTAAAATATTCGTCGTCGTGCTCTTGGCCTGATTCCAAAGCCATCACTTGGCACATGCGCGCTCTCATGAGGGCGGTGACCAGCACTTCATTGGACTTGCCCTTGGCACTTGAAAGCACCACGAGGTTGGCCCAGTTGCGAACAGTCCGACGACCAAGTAGCGCCAAGGCGTGATGCACCGACGTCACCCGCCCCTTGAGGCAGAATGCCGCCGAGTTGATATAGGTCATCAAGCGATACGACAGTTTGGCGTCCTTGGTAATGACGTCCTCAAGATCTGCCGCTGTGGCATCTGGATTATTGATGCAAGCGAGAAGCCGAATGAGGCCGAGTCCGCCTTCGCGTGATTTCTTCGCCTCAACGATCTGCGGCCGACACAAGAAGTATCCTTGAAAATAGTCGAAGCCCATTTCTTTGCAGGCTTCAAACTCGTCGTGAGTTTCTATCTTCTCGGCTAGAAGTTCGACGTCGTAGGGAGCCAGAAGGGCCAGCTGCTCCGGAACGTTCTTCATCCCAAGTTCGAGAATGTCGAGTTTGATGATGTCTGCCAATTCGATCAAGGGACGCAATGATTCATTGAAAACAAAGTCATCCAAGGCAATGCAGTATCCTGCGTTCTTTAATGTTCTTACGCCCTCAACAATCTCTGGCGTCGCCTCGACATCTTCAAGGACTTCAATCACGATTCTTTCCGGTGGAAAGAGATGGGCCATTTCATTGGCGATGAGTTCGCGAGTGAGATTGATGAAGGCGGGTTTGCCGCCGGTAACGACTTCCAATCCTAGGTCGATGAAGGCATTCGACATGACAACCGCCGTGGCAGCATCACCACAGTCAAAATCGGCGCTGTCGCTTACACCATTGCGGTGCAGAAGTTCGTAGGCATGGACCACGAGATGCCGATCGAAGATCGCCTGGCGCCCCACCAAAACGGGTATCGGCGCGAGTGCTGTCGCCTGTTTTGAGTCGGACGCATGGGGATCAGTGCTCATGGTTTCGTTGTGTTTGATTGCTTGCCCAGAATTGCCGTAGTCAGAAGAGGATCCATATCGTTCATCGACTATGGATCACAACGGATAAAGGTAATCGGCAGGTGCATCACATTTGCTGGATTTCCATGGGAGAATACCCATTTCACTATTCAGAAACTGAATTCCTGCCGTAGAATGGGGACCAAGAGTGGGGAAGAACTTCGCTCGCGGGCCCAAGAAACCAGAGATTATTCCATGCGACGTCAGTTCGATTTCGGCAACACATTTGGTCGTATTTTTTCAGTTCTTGGTGGCGGCTTCCCAACATGGGCGGCGGTTTCATTGACGTTCTTTGTGCCAATTCTTCTCTTATCGTTCCTGGGCTACTTTGTCTTTGGGATTCGCTTCGACCTCTTCGTGCAGACGGGAAACGAAGTTCAGGACCCATTGGCGCTCTTGAGTGCCTTGATTCCTTTTTCCATCTTGGTTCAAGTCCATGCTCAACTCACGACTGCTGGTTTGATGCACGGAGTGTTCAGACTGCTACGGGAGGAATCTCCATCGGCGGGCGAATGCATCAACAAAGCTCTATCTCGATTCTGGGCGGTCTTGGGCCTCAGCATTATTCAAAGCGTTGCCATCAGCGTCGGTGTCGTGCTTTGCTGCATCCCTGGCTTCATGGTCGCCGTTCTTTGGTATGTGGCGATGCCTGCCCTTATTGTCGAGAATATTGGCGTCGGCGAAGCCATCAGTAGAAGTCAATTCCTGACACTGGGTTCCCGGTGGCCCATCTTTGGAATCGCGGCTCTCTTGATGGTCATCATTCTCATCATCGGTGGAGTCACCAGCTTGTTCGCCTTCCTCGGTCCCACGGCTTACATGATCATCTATCTGGCAAGCTTGGTCATCTCGCCGCTCTTCGCAGCCGTTGGCCCCGGCGTCGTCTATCACGACTTGCGTGAAGTCAAAGAAGGACTCGATGAACAAGATCTTGAAGAGGTCTTTGCCTAGCCTGACCTATTCACGACATTGTGGTGCCAGCAGTGTGCAGCAAAACAAAGGTGCCATGATTGGCGACATTGACGGCTGAATCTTTGGACTTCACTCAAATCCAACCACGATCTCATGAATAGGTCAGGTTAGTCGTCATGCTTGGTGAGTTTCTTCTTGCCAAGCATCATCTGATTCTCCAACCGGGCTCTTTGAGCTCGATAGAAAGACTCAAGGAAAAGACGTGAAGGGACCTTCTGACGCCCTTCTTCCCAACTGATCTTCTTCTTGATCTTCTCGGCGACGTTGGCCAAGGTTTTGGCGTTGCTGCGACTCTTGCGCCGCAGAATATCTTCAAGGACCTGGAGTTCATAGACTCCGTAAACCGCCAATTGCTGGGGAGTGAATTCAGGCTCGTTTGTCGTTTCCTTGCGTTTTCTCTTGCTCGGAGCCGAGAGATCTCGGAGCAAGGCAACACGTGGATA
>JAJRYU010000216.1 GCA_024275615.1 Planctomycetota bacterium | reverse complement strand
TCGATCACCGCCTCCTCGTTGAAGGCGGCAATACAGATGAAGACTCTCTCGCGCAGGTCGCGCGTTAGATTCGAAGGTGAAACGACCACTGTCTGGCTCATAATTAACGGCTACAAATGTGAGGCGAGAGCCATCCTGCCAATTCGCCCTCCAGATGCAAAGAAATCTCGATTTGCTGCCGTCTTCGGCGCTCAACCTCCAGATCATGCCACATGTGCCCGAGAGTGGCGACTTGAAGAATCTGCCTTTTGAATCGACAGCACCTTTTATGCACTTCTCAGCGGAGAAACCGCATGTTTTCTCGGCGGACCTGCCCCCTCTTGAGCACAAACTCCTCCTGATAGTCGCGAAAGCCGGGCATTGATAAGGTAACTTTGTACGTCCCTGCCATGAGTGGCAACACGCGAATGAGCTTGTTCGACAGAGCCACCTTGTCTTGTATTCCGGCAGCCAAGACTTGATCAAGAGCCTTGACGCGATTGCCTTGGGTGTCCGTCACACGGATCGAAAGTCCATCCAACATCAAGGGAGTTATGTCTGCGTTGCCAACGGTAAAAACGATTTCTGCGGCACGATGGAAGCTGACTGGAACGATCCAGTTGCCCCCTGACTCAACTTTGATTTTCTTTTCGACGGGTTCAATGAGCTTGCCGGCAATCCTCATGGTGTAGGTGCCCAGAGGAAGCGCTCTCGTCGACCAGATCGCCTTCATCACCAATCGAATAGTCCTGGGAGCCCCGGTGCCAACGACTTCTTGACCCTCGTCGTCAAAAAACGTGATGACCGCTATGTCCTCGAAGGCACCATGCCCAAGATCCTGTGGATTGAAGCCGACCAAGGCATCCACGTGAACCGCGATCGACCCACCGATGCCAGCAGTCTCAAGTTGCACCCTCATATCCCCTTTCAAGTCAATCTCCCGCACTAAGGGTGTCCGACTCGTTGACATGACTTGCAGTAGATATGGACCAGCTGGCACTCTTGCAAAGAAGAACTCGCCGTTCTCGTCGACTTCGCTCTTGAGAACTGCATATCGGGAAGCACCATCTGGCCCAAAGACAGGATCGAGTTTGGGTTTCAAGATAACGGTCAGGTTTTCATTTTTCACCACGGCAACTGAACCTCTCAATGATGCCTTTTCGAGACGTTGAGAAATTCGGTGGTGACTGCCGTCGAATTCGACAGGAATTCGATGCATGATTCTTGGATTGAAGAGATTGTCAGCGAACCAAAGATAGTATTTCCCGGGTTTCTTCAATGCCAAGGCAAACGTCCCGTCAGATGTCACACTCGCCCGAGCCGAGGGCATCAATTGACCGGGCCTCATCAACAAGACTTGCTTAAACGGTGATTCATCACCCAAAAGAATCGAGCCAGAAATTCCACGCTGAGGTTTGGCCCTCATGTCAATGGCAATTCTTGATTCCTGTCCATTGTGTACCACAATGCGACGCTGATTGAGTTCTTCGCCAGCAAGCAACGTCTCGCCGGGAAACTTGAGAAACCAAGTGCCCTCAGGGACAGACTCTAAGCGGACAAGACCCGTCCGATCAACCGATGCGCTCAAGTCGCCACCGCCTCTCCTCACCTCAAGCGCTTTTCTTGCCAAGCGGACGGATCCGCCTTTTTTTCCGGCAAGGGGCCATCCCTGGATTTCCCCGATAACCATGCCCCCGGCGCCAACATTGAGTTCAATTTCCTCTTTTGACCCAGCCTTGACTTGGATCTGACTGAGATGCACGACCCTCTCTTCGTATACAGCCGCCACGGAATAGGACCCCGGTGCCAAATGTTCGAATTTGAACTTCCCATCGGCATCGGGGATGACCTTGGAACTACTATGCAGTACACGATCAGGTAAGGGAGGCATCCTTTCCTCGGCCGAAAACAGGCTTACTGCCAAGTATTCCCCACGCCCGTCTGCTCCACGTTCTGAGACTGTGGGTGCCCTCTTCTCAAGAGTCACTCGCCCAAGGATTGCCCCTCCTTCACCAACAACGATGTTCTTGGTCTCAACAAGATTCGCTGATTGAAAACTCTCCGACCAAAGGGGGATGGACTCTCTCAAGACAACCAATTGCCATGCACTTGGGTAGAAATTGTCGAACCGATAGCCACCATCGTCATCCGTTGGACAAGATCGAGAGCCACCAAACCGCCTCTCCAACCGAACGATAGCGTCCCTAACCGGATCACCATTCTCAAAGGTCACACGCCCAATCAGTGTCCCGTTGTCCTCAAACTCGAGGATTCCCAAGTCAAGATTCTGCCCTGATTCCACCTCCACTTTGAAATTCCGCGCTTGTTTCCCCCTTGGCTGAATACGTAGCTCTTGGGGCCCAGCTCGCTGACCAAAGGCCCGGAATTCTCCGTTGATGAGAAAG
>JAJRYU010000215.1 GCA_024275615.1 Planctomycetota bacterium | reverse complement strand
TGGGAGAGCTTGGTTTGATTGTGCAGCGTGGTTTTCTGGAGGCATTTGGACTTTAAACTCACCATCTTTTGATCTGGAACCATGGAGGACTTTGTGCTGAAGATTCTATCGGCGACGGGGTCAGTTAGACTCTTCACTGGGTGCAGAAATTGTGTTTCGTTGGCGTTATGACACCATTCCACCTGGCTTGCTCGTTTCATGGGTTTGGTCCCAGCGCTTTGCCAGGGGCATTCTCTGCTAAGCCCTGCCAATTCAGTTGTTATCTCCATACCATTCTGACGGAGTTAAGCCCGGGACCAAAGTGGGTCGATCCATTATGGCGGGGATGTGACTTCTTGGACGGGAGTCACGGTGGTGAACGGAAATGACTGGCGATAGATCATAAGTAGCTAATGGATAAAGACTTGAGAGAAACAATCCCGGTGAGCCCGGCTCCATTGGACGGCAAATCTCTTCTTGCAGGTGCCATTTTTGGGGCCTTCGTTTTTGCCGCGATCGACATGGTGCTCTCGATGACCGCCAAGACAGCACCGGAATTTGATGGTTCCCGGCATGGTCTCGCTGCGGTTTTTTTACTTTTGGGTCATACGGCCTTGGTCGGCTTAGGAGTTGGCACCGTTGCCGGAGTCCTGGGACTTCTCAGTTGGCATCGCAAACTTCCTCTTCATCCTGGCATCATCCTCGGGACAGCCCTTGCTTCCTTTTTCTTTCTCAAATTCAACGAGGACACTCTCTCCGGGCCCAGGGTGCAGGCGCACAGTCAATATCAACTGATCTTGGCAGTTTTTCACTACGGTGGGCCCCTTGCTCTCTTGTTGGCCGCCGTGGTCTTGCGTCGCGTCACCAGGCGCGCGCGTCACTCGTCTGTCGCCGGCATGACTCTGACTTGCGCCTTGGTCATCGCGATGATCGTCAACAACAAGGTCCTGCCTGGTCTCTATCCCGGTTTCCACGCAACTTTGTTGTGGGGTTCTTTCGTTGTTGCCACGGCGCTCCTCTCAGCAGTCGTTTCGCGTTTTTCCACGGCCGTTCGTTATGCCTTGGGGCTGGCGTTTCTCGCGATTTTGGGCAGCCTCACGGTCCGCTGGACCAGCGGTTACACCTCAGCAGCAAGTGCGGCGAACAATCTCGGGCGGCTGACTCAACAATACACGCGTCTCACCGAGCCGCTGTTCCGGTTCATTGTCAAGCCACCGACGATCAAGATTAGCGATGTACCACTGGACTCCAATGACCCTGAAGCCGAGAAACTGGCACAACAACGGCTTGATGAAATTCTGCCAGCGCGTCGAAAATACAACGTCTTGATGATCGCCATTGACACACTGCGTGCCGATCATACGGGTTTTCACGGCTACCAAAGGAATACAACGCCCCAACTCGATCAGTTGGCGAAAGTGTCTTGGAATTTCAAGAATGCTTACACTCCTTTTCCCACGAGCGCCTACACCTACGCTTCCGTCCTCACCGGAGTCTATTCCCGCGCCACGTCGGTTTATCACGAGGTTTTTCCGCAAGAGGTTGGTGGCGAGATAGCGGCCGACTTGACCTTGCCGGGAATCTTGAAATCGGCTGGGCGAATGACGATGGGCGTAATGGCTTTTGACAAACGAGGAGTCGCTAGCCGCAAAGACTTTGGCGTTCTCAAAGACGGCTTTGACATCTTCAATCCCAACCAAACCGAAGAGCAGGCCAATGGCGAACACATTTTGCGTTCATCCTTGGAGACTCTGGGGCGAAGCGCCAGGGAACCTTGGTTTCTCTTTGCTCATTTCGTTGATCCGCACGACGCCTATTCTAAGCACCCTGGTTTCGACTTCGGACCGGATGCCATGGATCGTTACGATTCGGAGATTGCCTATACCGATGCCCTTGTCGGTAAGTTGCTAAAAGGGATTAAGGACAGGGGAGAGCAGGACAGAACCATCGTTATCGTCTACTCTGACCATGGCGAAGAATTCCAAGAACATGGCGTACGGTTTCACAACAGTAACGTCTATCGGCCCCAAACTCACGTGCCCTTGTTGATTCACATTCCTGGGGTTTTGCCCGCTGTTGAGGAAGTGGAAACCACGGTCAGCCTCGTTGACATCATGCCAACACTCTTGGCCATTCTTGGGGTTGAAGATCCTGTGGGGCCACGTATGGGCAAAAACCTCTTGCCACTCATGCTTGATCCCCAAAACAAGACTGATGGATTTGCCTATATCGATCACTACCGGATGTTTGGTGGAACGATCCCCAGTTTTCCAAGGGCAGTGATCAAGGGGCATCATAAGCTCATCTGGAATAGTATTCGTGACACCTATGAGCTCTACAATCTTCAGGATGATCCTGAAGAAAGGCACGACCTCATAGGCAAGGACGAAGACCAAGCTTCGCAACTTCTTTCATTGTTGAAGAAGATGGATGCGAAGATCGACAGTTACCACAAGAGCGGTTTCAAACGCGAAGCCCCAGCGGCGCGATTCAAGCGTGAACTCTACCAGGACATTGACCGGCTCTTGGACCCGAAGGAAAATGCCTGGGCACTTGGCAACAACATTCGCAAGAAGCTCTACGACTATCTCTATAGCCCCTATAACTCAGCACTGCGAACATTGGGCGAAGATGGCTACGATGCGATCTCGAAGAAACTTATCGAGATGTATAAGGCCGCAGACAAGGGCCAAAAACGACCCATCCTGCATCTCATCGCACTGATGGCCCGCCCCAATGCACTGGAATTGCTCCTGGAGCGGATCAAGCTTGCGAATGCTGACACCATCAAGGTCGCCCTGGCATTGGCGAAACTGCACAGACAAGAAGCCTATCCGGTCTTGCTGGGTGCCGATGCTGGCGGTTTTATCGACAAGCGCGAATTTGCCATAGGCATGGCATACTTGGGGAAACCAGAATCTGCTAATTGGATTCTTCCGACCGTCGTCGCGACGAAGAGATGGAACTACGTCGGCCAGATGTTTGATGCGATTGGCGAACATGAGTCTAGGGGTTTAGCATTCTACATCCGTGAATTCATGGTGGGTGAGGTCTTCGCGGCGAAACCTGCTCAGGGACGTATCGCCAAGACTTTGGGTGGTATCAAGCTGGATGACGAAGCCACTTGGCTCTTGGCGCGTTTGTCTCAAGACTCCGACGCCTTGGTCTTGGACGCCGCGAACGCCGCGATCAAACGTCAAGGACTGGGAGCGGTTTTCACTCAAGCAGTGAGGGAAGCGGCATTCGCGGAGCGGGAAGGCGACACCAATCTCATTAACCTCGCTTACCCCAAAGC
This sequence comes from Planctomycetota bacterium, assembly GCA_024275615.1. Lineage (GTDB taxonomy): Bacteria > Planctomycetota > DRQF01 > S139-23. Next base: position 265 of record JAJRYU010000215.1, on the reverse strand, counting down.
ATTCGCTCACTACCGCCACGCTTTGCAACTGTGCAGTGAATTGAAAGCGATTGGACTTCGTTTCAACGTCGCTCTGAGGCTTCGTTTCTCACGATACTTGCATCACACCGGAAAAGCTGATGAAGCCAAGGAAATCCTGGAAAGTGTTGTTGAAAACGGTGACCCCCGAGACGTTCGAATTGCTCGACGGCGTCTGCTTTTTCTCAGCCAACCCGCTCGGATAACCGACCCCGAGACGTTCGGCGCGGAAGTCTCGGAATTCACT
>JAJRYU010000214.1 GCA_024275615.1 Planctomycetota bacterium | reverse complement strand
GGCCACTCGACCAAAGGTAATGATACCCAAACGATCTTTGGGGCCGCGCGCCGCCTCGGCCAAACCAACAAGCTCCTCAACACGTTGGCTGTCCTCTTTGTCCATTGAGGCCGATCGATCCACAACCAAAATGAGGTCCGTCCCTTGTTGGGACACTTGACGTACTGGACTTGCTGCTGCCGCGATAGCAACTGCAAGTATGAGCAAGTGCAAGAACGACCGAGGATGTTTGATGCGACTGAGAATTCTTGACCTCAATGGAGATGGTTCTATTGCCGGCCGATGCAGATACCACCACAAGACCAATGCCGGTAGCGTCAACAGAAAGGACTCAGGATAGATCCAAGCGATCATTGAGTGCGCCCCTTCTTGATGAAAAGAGCATTGGCAACAAAAAGAGCTAACCCTGCAAATAGCAAAGTGAAATGAAGACGAGGATCAATCAAGACGTCGCTTTCCGTTTTTTGAACTCCGGCATCATCATCGACCGCAAATTCTCGCGTTGATAAGTTGGTCAAATTCGATTCTTCAGGGTCGCGAAAACGGACCTCCCATTCAGCCCATGGTTCACCGGCATTCTCAATGCGGTAATAGCCAGTACTGCGCATGGGGCCTATCTCGAGGCGCCGCTTCCCAAACAAGGGACGGCTATTGCCCTGCGGATCGATCAGCTGTAACGCCGTTCCTGAATCGACTCCCACTAAGGATACGGAAATGGTCTCGCCCAAAGATGCGAGGTCACGGGAGCAGCCTGGTATCTCAAGTTGCCTGGCGTGCACAAGATTGAAGACTATAATCGGGAAGCAGATGGCACTACGAAAGTTGCTCCCAGCATAATCGATGTTGAAACGTAACTCTGTCGATTGACCATGAGAGCGTTCGCCCAACAAGGTCACGTTCCCCGCACTCACAAGACGTCGAAATCCCTCTCCTCCTCCTTTGAGATAGGTCCAGACAACACCGGAGAAGTCAACGTCGCTCAAGAGTGGATGGGCGCCTTCAACAAGAAAAGGACCAAGCTCAACCCCGCTTTCATGAGGAACTAAGCGTCCAACAAATGGGCCGAACCCCACGTACCAGGATGTCGCTGCAAGGTCCTCTGGCCTTGTGCCAGCGCCAAAAACTAGGTGGGCGAAAGGGGCGTCCGTTTCTAGAGTCTCCGGCAGGGAACGAAGGGCTCGCCGAAGATCTTCGGCCAAGGGCTTGGGTAGGTCAGGGCTCAGACGGTAGGTCACCACCCGATCAGCAGGCTTGACTAGGCGTACTTCATTGTCGATTGACAGAGCATCGTCGGCGATCTTGAGTGTTACCGGACCTTCTGTTGTGGGAATGGTCAATCGCATGGTCACGGGGCGTCCTCGGCCATCCGTTGAAACATCTTGCCGAGCTAACGTCGTATCCCTTGCGGCAATCTCGACCGCAACTTCCCCAGCTTGCCCCCATGAAGCGACGACAACAAAAATCTCTTCCTTTTCCTCGTCGGGCGACTGTCGGCGCTCCGCAGATAGGATCGCCGCATTGTCCATCGCACGACCAACGGCATGCCATTGGACAAGCGAGCCCAGCGACGAACTCGGGGCATGGTCACTGACAAAGTGGATCCGCGCATCGGGACCTGCCAATTCCCGTCCCAGCGCAATGGCTGCTCGGTGATCCTCGCCCCTTCCTGTTGCTCGCCAGGACAAGAGGGCATCCTCGACGGTGAGAAGCGCCGCCGCAGGGCCACAAAGAACAACGGGGTTTGTTGTTCCTGAAATGAGCGTGACCAGAGCTTCGGGACCGCTGGTGGTGGCGATGTCCCTCACTTTCTCACGGGCAGCCTCAGAGACATCGTAGTCAGCATCCCGAGCCGCCATAGATGCGGTGCTATCCAGGACGATGACATGGTGCGGCAAGGCCGTGGTGGTGTCCCAGCGAAAATCGAGAATGTAGAGGCTCAAGAGAAGCGCTAGGAGTAGCTCTAACCACAAGGATAGTCGATTCTCGATGCGGTGAAGCCTCCGCCCCGAACTGGGGTCGCGATCAGGATCGGCCCATAGGAAGAGCCCGGCAATGGGACGCGGCTTGAAACGTCTGCGAAAGAAATGAATGCCAACAATGACTGGGATCGACAAGAGCGCTAGTAGTCCAAGGGGATTGCCGATCATGTCACCCCTCCCGCAGCACGCGGGCTCAACAATCCACAGGGCAAAAGGACATGTCGGGCCAAATGTTTGAGGCTATGGCTGGTATTGAGTCGAGAAAAACTCCCGCCATGGCGCCGCAGTTCCTGACGATAATGCGCTTCGTGGGCTGCAAGGCGGCCTTGATATTGCCCGATGGTGTGGCGATCCAAAACCAAGTCAAGAGCTGCGCCACTCTCAACGTCGGTCAACCTCTGGCCAGAAGATACTTCGGGACGGATCTCTTCTTGTCCCAAAGTTTGCAAGAAGAACAGGGCAGCTCCCCCTCTCCCACAAGCCGAAACCAAAGGACGCGCATCCCCCGCGAAGAGGAAATCGCTTATGACAATACGAATGCTCCTGGGACGTAGTCCTAGGAGCCTGCCAGGCGCCGCCTCCAAGCCTATGCGTCCCGAGAATTCCATTTGGCTCAGAATTTCGTCCCCGTGCCGGTCAATTCTCTGCACCGAGTCGCCGACAAGCCAGAGTCTGAACGTCGTACGGTCAGCGACGCACAACTGGTGAAAAAAAAGTGCAAGTTCGCGGCAGCGCTTTTTCTTGTCCGGACCTGACGCCATGGAAGCTGATGTGTCCAAGATGAGGTCGAGTTGAGGAACAATTTCTTCACGATGAAGTCGCACAAATAGTTCATCGCTACGCGCAAATGCCGATCAATCGATGTGGCGAATATCATCACCAGGTGCGTAATCCCGGTAATCCTCAAATTCGGTCGACGAACCGGTCCCTGTCCCCAGACGTTCGCCAGCTTTGGAAGAGCTTAGGCGATCAGGCAATGAAAGGGCAAAAGCGTGGACGGACGCTTTCACAGCCGACCGGTCCATTATTTCACCAACCGTTCTTGCCGCCGCAGCACCACAACTGCGGTCGCGACACACCAAATACCGATACAAACGACGACTATCCCAAGGGGGGCTAAATCACCGAGGGTTCGATCGTGGTCGATTGTCCGGGAAAAGGCATAGACGGGACTGGTGATGAACAGACTCTCGACAGTCGTCTCTTGTTGAGGCTCCAGAATCAAGATAGCGATCACCGGACCGATGCTGCCCAAGAGCACGAGTAGGACACTCGTCATCTTGTAGACTTTCGCTTTGGCCTTAGGTCTCACGATATTGACGAGTAGCCATGGCAACACGCTGTAGATATAGCCGTAGAACAGCAGTAAAACTGCCGCTTCTCGACTCTCACTTGCGGATTGAATTCCATAACGACTGGCGATGTATGGAAATGCCGCCGAGAATCCTAAGACAAAAGCCAGCGATGCAACAAAGACCGCAGTAATGAAAAGCGCACCTCGCGCCCCACCGGGCAGCATCAGAAACGGCGCAAGTCGCCGCCAACCTCCCGCTCGCTGATAATCGTTGATGACCCTTAGACTCAACTCATCTTTTTCGCCAATCAAATAGATGCTCGCAATGTAATAGAAGAGACCCACCGCAAACGCATAGGCAACGAACATGCCTTGCGGACGAGACGATTCTAGATACAACCAGGCAAAATGAACGGTAAGGCCGATCCAAATGACCGCCATGACATTGCGAATCGGCGTGCTG
>JAJRYU010000213.1 GCA_024275615.1 Planctomycetota bacterium | reverse complement strand
CTTCATCTCCTTTCAGGTTCCACGCCTTTTGAGCGGAGAAGCATTTGGCTTCATGACCAAACATCCCGGTGCCATGGTGGCCAACGCATCCATTTTTGGATTTTGGCACAAACTCCATGCCTTGGGAGGCCTTCCCGGCGATTCCCCACAGCTCATCAATCCCGTGCTTTCTTGGTCTTTCCTCTGCTTAGCCGGCGGGCTTATTCTCTGGAGTTCGCGAGCCACAAGACGCTCTTTCGCTGCGGCCTTTAAGGACAACTCTGACGGTCAAAAGGCGCGTATTGGCCTGCTCGTACAGTGGTTGGCCATCCTGACTTTAGCTCAACTCAGGAGTCCATTCTTGCCGTGGCCCTACGGTGTCATCACCACCCAACTCATGTGCCTGATCTTGGCGGCTCAGAGCAAAGGTGGGATGCGGTTCTTGGCAATCTTCGGCTTCGTCTATTTCAGTTTCTATCTCCCCTTCAGTGCTGGCTCTACTCACTTCAACTTCATCTACGGCATGATTGGCACCGTGCTCATGATTCTGATCTCAGGACTCGCACTTGTTGTCCGCCAGAACTCGAATCCGCAATCACACTCAGCGCAACTTCATAGAGCCAGCTGATGTCGTGACACCATAGTGTCGCGAGATCGAACACCCATCCTCTTTTCGGCATCACTGCATGTCGATAAATCCAACACCATAAACAATTTCTGCAATTCCGCTCAGTTTTTTGAGGTCGTTGTCGAAGAGTAATCATGCAATCGTGAAAGAGGAATGCAGCATGCTCAGAATTTCAAGTGAGAAGCCCAAGACCGAGAACGACAACTCAGCAGCCACTGTGGATGCTGCCGTCGCGCCCGAAGCCACGGGCGGCGCCGACACTGGGGCCCCAAGTTTGGATCACGCACAAGCAAGCCAACCAAGAAGCACACAGCAAGCCATTGAGGGCAACAATGCCGCTCATGTATTGCCGTGGTTAACCGAAGAGATTCGGTTTCACGCCGCCTTGGATATGGGATGTGCCGATGGCAGCGCCGTCAAGTTGCTCCAAGAAGCTGGCTACGATGGTCATGGGATCGATATCGCACCGATTGCACCGGGCATCGAAAACATTGTCACGGGTGACTTCTTTAGCGCTCCATATGACAACGGTTTCTTTGATGTTGTGATTTGCTGCAATGTTCTTCAAGACATCCCCAACCACCGGATCTCAGAACTTCTCGCGGAAGTCGATCGCATTTCAAACTCCTACATCATGATCACCACACCCTCGACGGAGTGCGACAGCATCGTTGGCAATGCCCGCTCCGTTGGTTGGTGGTGCGAACGAATTCAGGACTTTGGCTGGCGCTTCCGTATCATTCGCGAAGACCCTGAAACCGGCCACATGGTCATCCTGGCGGAAAAACCAAATAGCTTGGCGGCACAGATTCTCCCTCTCATCGACGCCGGTGAGTTGGACGGCAGCGCCGACACCGATGACACTACAGAGATTTTGGCCAAAATCGATGACGCAGTCACCACTCTCGAATCCGGGAATCACGATCTTGGCTTCGCGATTATCTCTCAATTGGCCGATTTGCTCTTGGGAGCCGAAGTGAATTTGACCGCAGTCCAACCTCTGTTCGCTGAAATCATCACGGCAATGGAAAACAAGGACACTCCTCAGGTCATTCACATCTTGCGGAACGATCTCAGATCGGGAATTAGCAATATCTAAGAAATATTCAGGGACGAAAGGTCTCTCGGGCGGAACCTTGGGAAGGGTTAAGACGTCGGGCTATCTGCCCGACGTTTTTTTGTTGCCATGAGTTCTGCAAGAAACGTGAAAAAACGGTCGCTTTGACCATGAGCTCAAGAAGAGCCCCCCTCAGTAGTGGAGTCCCTGGCTTCTCCAGGCCGTTTTACCCCCAGCCACTGCTCAAAGGCGTCGAGCTGGCCCTGAGATTCGAGAAAGCGCTTCATTTCATCAACACGATTCACCAAGGAATCCGTAAGCTCTATGGCGTGCTGGAGCCAAAACGTGTCTCGCGAACGGGATTCTGCTTTGGCCCGCATGGCAGCCATGACTAATTCCCGACGGTCTTCTTCGCTCGCGCCGAGAGATTCGCCGAGAAGCAACAAGACTTCTCCCGATGGCACCAACCCGTCGTTCATGATTTGAGACAGGAGGTTCTGAGACTTGCCAACCATTGCGCTGACATCACGATCTGTCAAACGACAGTCGTTGCTACCATTGTACTCAGCAATGAGCTTTCGAATTTTTGCCTGCAGTGGTGTCAAATTCGTCCCCTTGGGCCAATCCTTGCGCGACTGGATTTTCGGCCAACCATAATTTATTACCGCAGTAAGTCTCAACTTTTTGCGCTTTCTTTTCAATTCTCTTGGCCTAACTCGTTCTGTGCAACAGGAAATTCTCAGTTCATGATTACAACAAGACTCCTCGCCGCCTTTTTGTCTGCTCTTTGCCTCATTCCTCAAGCAAGAGCCCAATACTCAGGTGCCAAAGCTGTCCCTGCACCCTTGCAGGCTGGATTCGAGAATATTTCCCAGGATGATTGCAGGTCATGGCTAACATTCCTTTCCAGTGACGAGCTTGCGGGTCGAAAAACTGGTTCCGAAGGATATCGGAAAGCAGCCAAGTACATGGCGGACCGATTCAAGGAATTCGGCCTCAAACCCATTGGCGATCAAGGAAGCTACTTCCAACAGGTGACTCTCTATCGATTGAGACGTAGCGGTCAGAAAGCTCACATCAGTGTCGGCGATTCTCATTGGGACGAAATGACTGGGCTGAAGCCGCGCATGTCCTTCGGCGATGCCACAGCAGAAGTTG
>JAJRYU010000212.1 GCA_024275615.1 Planctomycetota bacterium | reverse complement strand
GAACGAGCGTCACTGACAACCCCGTCCGGCAACTGCATTTGCCGTGATATTTCCATACTCTTGTCTCCTACTACCGGCGATTCTCATTTGATTCAGCCGGCCGATTCGGTATAATATCTCTCGATAGGAAGCCTCCCTTGGCCCGCGCCGCGGCCCGTGGTCGCTTCAGCCCTGTCGAACAGGCGTCATTCCTTTGGTAGTGTCGATCCGATTCAGCTCAGCTCCGATGACGTTCACGGTCGCCTCGTCAAAGACACGGGCATTTCCTGCCCATCCATAGGGCCGGATATCACGAGCCCGGATGATGTACTCGACACGATGGGTAGGTACACCGAGTCGGCGAGCGATCTCGCCAATAGTCGGCATCGAGGGGGCAGATGTTGGCATACGATGTCTCCTTGCTTTTGACTCTTAGATAGGCATCGCAGAGTAAGCGGTACGCTGCGTCCGACACTGCAAGAAGCAAGGGGCGTGCCAACTCGAAAAAGAGGCACATTTCGCCGGATAACAGCGTTTTCCGACACGCCAATCACAAGCAGGAAAGGCGATCTTGGTGCAGAGGAAAGTCTTTCGCCAGTAGAGGAAAGACTTATCGAGCCTGTGGAAAGTCAGGCAGAAGCCGCTTGAGCGAGACCGAATTCTTGATACATCTTTGATGCCTGGGAATCGCCAACTCCCAATATCTCGCCTGCCCGGTGCTGAAGCCCAGTGCCGTGTTCAAACCCTTCGTCGCTGGCTATCTCATCGGCAAGCGTCCAGAGTTCGCGTCGGCAAGTGTCAGCGTCCAAGGCCTCTACTTCAGAGACAACATCCTCTGGTAAATCGATGTGTGAGAGGCTTATGGTAGCCGCCTCATCACTTTTCATTCGAGCCTTCGCTGCGGCTATCTTGCTCTGAATCTCACGAATGTTGCCCGGCCAACCGTAGCGAAGTAGAGCGATGAGGCATTGATCAGAAATCCCATCATCGCCAACAAAGTTCCTTGCGAGTAAGAGTATATCGCCTCGCCTTTCTCTCAGAGGCGGGATGGTGAACTTGATGGGAATGCGGTCGAGAAGATCGCGCCGAAGGCTGCCATTCGAGACCGCCTCATCAACATCGGCATTGGTGGCAAAGATACAACGCACATTCGGTGTGAAGCTGTCCCCACCAATCTTCTCGATGCTTCGGCTCTCAAGAACAGAGAGGAAGATGACTTGCAAGTCGAGGGAAAAGGAAGCGAACTCGTCAATAAAAAGCGTCCCGCCTTCAGCATTGATCAAATGGCCTGGACGACCATTCTTGTCGATGCCCTGGATGCCATGACCTTTACCATGGCCGACCCATTCCCCACGTTGGATATTGATGTCGCCACCGCCGCCACCAGCATTCACCACCTTGAAGGGCTCTTTGTCGCGTGTACTTGAATCGTGAAGAAGCTTAGCAATGTGCGTCTTGCCAACACCCGGCTCCCCAAGGAGTAGCACCGACGGTATCTCGTCCATAAGGTTAGCGTGGTGAACCCGCTCAAAGACCTCAAGCAGCCTGGGGTTTGAGCCCACTACGATCCCAACCGGATCGTGAGTCTTTCG
>JAJRYU010000211.1 GCA_024275615.1 Planctomycetota bacterium | reverse complement strand
CAGGACAGACGTTTACTCATGGCGGCAATACGCCAGCTCATCCGAAGTGGAGTTTCTCTGCTGATGTTGACGATGACGGCGACATCGATTTTATCGCTGGCAGCGAGGACTACGGTGATGTGAAGCACCCGGCGGAGAATCGACAGCGACCCAGTTTTCCACGCTGCGGGTTAAATGCCGCCGAAAAATCTGCGAAGAAACCTATTGCGGCGCGGCCAAGTTGGTGAGAACAAAATTCGGGAGATTTGGGGGAGAGAAAAGCCGATCGATCGAAGGTCCAGCTATCGGTTCTACATGTAAAGAATTTGATATTTGTGACCGAGTGGATCCTTCGAAAGATCGATGCTTCACGACCTGAGTCGATTGCACTCAAGTCATCGTCAACATTCGTGGGGCACTTGAATTATTTCTCAATAATCAGCATGATGAGGCTTCCGCCTGCACCGCTCGGTGCGAAAAAGAAGTTCGCCAAGTGCAGTATTTCCTTGATCCTGACCCTTTTGTGCACCCTTAGCGAATGATTATAATCATCGGTTTCACCCTGTTTGCTTTTTGTGATTGAGGGCCTTGCCCGGAGATCTGCATCTGATGGGCCATAGCGAAATTGTTGTCCGGGGAGCCCGGGAAAACAATTTGAAAAACGTCAATGTTGCGATACCGCGCGGCTCTTTGACCACCGTGACGGGTGTGTCAGGCTCCGGGAAGTCATCGTTAGCGTTTGACACTATTCACAATGAAGGCCAGCGCCGTTTTTTAGAGTCGTTGTCCTCCTATGCGCGGCAGTTTCTCGGGCAAATTGAGAAGCCAGCCGTAGATCATGTCGATGGTCTGTCGCCTACGGTTTCCATTGACCAAAAGACCGTCAATCGCAATCCCCGCTCAACCGTGGGGACGGTGACAGAGGTCTACGACCATCTTCGCTTGCTCTATGCCCGCTTGGGAACACCCTATTGTCCAGAAACTGGTGAGGAAATCCGTCCTCAATCGGCAGATCAGATTCGTGATCGGCTGCTCGATGACAAGAAGTCGCGGACGATCATGGTGTTGGCTCCCATCGTTAAGGACAGAAAAGGTGAGTATCGCAAGGAGTTGGAAGACCTTCGCCTGGCTGGTTATTTACGGGTCCGTATCGACGGTGCATTGCGACGACTTGATGAGGAAATCAAGTTGGCCCGCTACGTTCGTCACACAATTGAAGTGGTGATCGACCGTATCAAAGTGTCCAAGGACAAGGCCAGCCGCCTAGCGGAGGCCATTGAGCAGGCCCTTAAACTTGGCGACGGAGTCATTGGTATCCTCGACGGCGAAGATCATGACACATTCTCGTCCAAAATGGTTTCTTTGGCGACGTCTCGAACATTTCCTGACCTAGAACCACGCCTGTTCTCTTTCAATTCGCCCCATGGCGCTTGTTCGCACTGTGATGGTCTGGGCATCCTGCACGACGCCGATGAAGATCTTGTCGTCCCGGAACCAGAATTGAGTATTGCTGAAGGAGCATTGGCTCCTCTGGGGTCTTCCCAACTGCGCGACTACGGCCACGTGTCAAAACTGTCGTTACCAAGCATTGCCAAACACTATGGATTTGATCTTGACACGCCATGGTGTGACATCGATACAGTGATTCGTCATGCGATTCTACATGGCTCGGACGGCGAAATCCTCCAACTAAAAGTCGACTACAAGGGCAAGAACTGGAATCTTAAGTCTTCCAAGAAGCAGCCCCTGATTGGCCTCATCCCTGGACTTCGAAAGCAATTCGCAGCGAAGGCAGCTAAGCACATGGAGCGCTTCTTTGCCAACATCGAATGCCCAGAGTGCGAAGGAAGTAGACTGAATGAGTTCGCGCGGTCCGTCCGCTTTAGAGAACATGGAATTGCCGATCTGGCTGCCATGGGTATAGATGACTTGTGTGAGTTCTTTAGTGACATTCCCTTGACTGGGAATGACAAGATCATTGGCAAACCCATCCTCAAAGAGCTACTCAGCCGTTTGTCCTTCTTAGGGGCTGTTGGCCTTGGTTATCTCAACCTAAATCGCAGCGCGGCGACACTCTCTGGTGGAGAATCTCAACGCATTCGATTGGCGACACAAGTGGGGTCGCGGCTCAAGGGAATTCTCTATGTCCTTGATGAACCCAGTATCGGGTTACACGCCCGCGACAACGCGCGGCTAATCAAGACTCTTATCGAGTTGCGTGATCTTGGCAATACGGTCTTGGTCGTTGAACACGATCAAGAGATGATGGAACATTCTGACTTCATCATTGATGTAGGTCCTGACGCCGGAGTTCATGGTGGCGAGATTGTTAGTGCCGGGAGTTTTCGCGACCTCTTGTTGCAGGAAGGTTCAGCCACGGGCGATTATCTTGCCGGCCGCCGTCAAGTTCCTCTGCCTGTAGCGCGCCGACAGGCGGGCGTTGATCGTCTCGAAATCTTGGGTGCTCGCCATCACAATCTCAAGGAGATCGACGTTGCTTTTCCGGTGGGAGTGTTTTCAGTTGTGACCGGTGTTTCTGGCTCTGGCAAAAGCACTCTGATTGACGACATCCTCAAACGCGCTCTCAGCTGTCACTATCACCGAGCCAAGACCAAACCCGGGCCTCATCGTGCCATCAAGGGTTTTGAGTATTTCGACAAGGTGATTGAGATCGACCAGAGCCCAATTGGTCGCACACCAAGATCCAATCCAGCTACCTACACCAAAGT
>JAJRYU010000210.1 GCA_024275615.1 Planctomycetota bacterium | reverse complement strand
GGCCTTGTCGATTTCGGCGACTACTTGAAAATGAGACCCCGGGACTACCGAGCCTGGGACATGCGCTTGTGGATCTTGCTCAACCTCTTTGACACCGACGGCAAGAACGTGCACTTGCTCCAGGTGGCTAAACTCGTGAAGGAACAAGTTGGCCGCGGCCTCAATGATGGTCTCATGCACAATTTGCATGGCAAGGCTCTCCAAGCCCTAGGGCGGAAAAAAGAGGCTGTGGTGGCTTTCGCGCTGGCGATCAAGAAATCGCCAGGCAATGTTTCTTTCGCGCGAGATTTTCAAATGGCGCGGCAACGCATGAAGACCAAATGAGTCGAAAAACACCGCTGAGGTGACAAGAAAGGGTGAACTGTTGCGGAACAGCGGCGTTTAGCAATAAATCTGGCCCCAGGCACCTCTGAGAACTATTGTGCTTTTACCTCGTGTCCGGTTTCACTAATTCATGAGCAGTAGCGGGACATCGACCCGAGGTTGCTCATCAAGGAGAGGGAAAAATGAACGAATCCAAGTCTTGGCTGTTGATCGTCGTCACCTCCTGTTTCTTGCTTTTTGGCTGCTCTGGGGCTAGCTCCGAGGAATCATCAACGGCCCAAAATTCTCAAGAGTCCTCCCCCGCCTCACGGCCTTCGGTGGAGGACTCTCAACTTGATGATCTTGGTGACCATGAGTACCCAGACGAGAATCAGCTCGTCATCAACATCACGGCTCCGGTTCCTCAAGATGCCGACCCGAAGATTTGGACAGAAGAAAAACGCAAGGCTGCAAACAAGATGAGCGTGGCTGGCGAGAATGTGGACTTCGTGCAACTCTACAAATACTTGGAAACCCAGGGTGTTAAAAACAAGAAGTACCGGGATCCCGAACGGCCGAACTTGTCGACACGGCGTGCGCTGATTCGCTGTGAAGATGCTCAAACATTCGATTATGCAAAAGCGATTCTTCAAATCTTCGCGAGTCCTGAAATCGCGATATATCGAATTCAATTGGCGACACCGGATAGACAACTAACTGCAGACTTGCCCGTTGACTTGCAAGGCGAAGGTTTGGAGGAACTTGCTGAGGAAGGGCAGGACGAAGAAGAGAGACAAGCAAAGAAGAGATTGCAAGCCGAAATTGTCGATGGCAAAACGGATCGCTTCACAACGGTGAAGCTGGTGCAGAAAAAGGCCAGCAGGCCAGGGCAGAAACTCATTGAGTGTGAGACCGGGTTTTTCTTCGGCGACGAAGAACTGGTCGCGGCAACACGGAGCGAAGCGCTCGACATTCTGGGCAAGAAACTGCACCAACGGCAAAGGGAACATCCCACGGAACTTGGTCAGATCGATGCGGCACGAGGAGTTCCGTTTGGCGCAGTGATGGACGTTCTTAGTCTCTTTCAACGGGCTCGGTTTGAGACGACGACCTTCCTTGGTCAGCATTCCAACCACGACATTCGCGAGAGTCGTCTTTGGTGGCAGAAGACCAAAGACGCATTGAAGAAGAAAAAAGTCAAGTAGGGAGCCAACATCGTTACTCCTGTCTTTTCGGAAAACCGGACACGCCCAGCCTTTGGCTTGGGCGTGTTTTCGTCGTCGAGCGCGTCAAATCAGGTATCCCCAAAAGTTCGGTTTTTGCACCTCAATAGGACTGTCATGGGCGTGCGAATTCGATCCCTAATGCAGACCTTTTGCCTCCGAGAGGAATTACTATGAAAAGAGTAGAATCCAGGACTTTTGAAACCTTCTCAAGTCTCGGCGCGTAAGGAGGTTATGGAAGCAGGAGAGCTTTACTGTGGGGCCTTGACACTCGGTTCTATGGTTATGTAGAATCCTGCGCGATTGAAGGCCCCCGGACCATATCTGGCGGCCTCGTCGGTCTTTACGACATAGGGAAAAGGGAAAACCGAGGCGGTGCCGCAGGGGATACAACCGCATCGGAAGAGTCTTTCACGGTAAGCTACCCCCAATCCTCCAGGGGACTTTCCTCGCGAAAGGTCAGAAATGATCCAAACAGAACGGGTAAACCTTCTACTCACACTTCTTCTCGTCTTTGCCTTCGGCTTGACGTCGGCGTGCTCATCGGACGAGTCATCTTCAATGGATGACGACTCGGCTCACATGAATCATGATGAGGACTCCGGTCCAAGCACAATGCCAACCGATGACGGTATGCAAGACGAGACTACCGCCGGCCAAAAAAACCAGGCTTACATTAATGCTTACCTGAAACGAGCTGATGAGCTTGTTGCAGCAGGTAACTTGAGCGGGGCCAAGTTGCAGGTCATGGGCGCCCTCGGAATTGATGGCAACAATGAAGCCGCCAAGAAAAAGCTGCAAGAAATCAGTGGCATGATGGGGGAAGGCGTTGACAGTCAAAGTCTCGCGGACCAAGTCATTGCCCACAAGACAGCCATGCGCGCCAAGCAAGTTGCTGAGGTCAACGACCGCTACGTCAAGGCTAACCACGCCTTTGATCGCAGCGAGTTGGCCGATGCCAAAAAAGAGCTGGAGCTGGCGCGTCTGGTCATTCAATACGATGCCTACCAAACTGACTTCGGTGACTTGACTGACAACGTCAAGCGGCTGAGCAGTGAAGTTGATCGTCGCATTGCTCGTGATTCTGACGCGATGGAGAGAGCCGAATACGAAGAGGCCTACCGTCGTTTGAAAGCCGAAGAAGAGCGGGACCAATCTCTCCGTGCCGAGAAGGTTCGGGCGATGATGGTCGAGGCTTATGAGGCCTTTCAGCGCCAAGACTTCGATCAGTCCGAACACGTCGCAGCCAAGGTTCTTGAGATCGCTCCTGCATTCAGGAACGCCAAAGATCTGGTCTCCATGTCTCGCCAGGCTCGTAGCGCTTCTTGGAGAGCTTCATACTTCAACAAACGTCGTGAGCAAGTCCAGACTTGGAAGGATCAAATGCGCGACGCGCAGATCCCATGGACTCAGATCATTCAATTCCCACGCCGTTCAGTTTGGGACAAGATCACCCGCGACCGCAAGAAGGACGACTTCGTTGCCGCCTCATTGGAGGATAGCGATCTCACCCGCGCCTTGAAGAACAAGCTGGCGACTGAAACCGTCACTTGGACCTTCGAGGACATGCCTCTGAGTGAAATGGTCACCTATGTTCGCGATACGCAGAATGTCAACATCCTGACGTCCAAGCTCGCGTTTGAAGAAAAAGGCGAAGAGCCCATCAACTTCAGTGTGCGGGGACTCAACTTCGCCGACGCCTTGAAGACTGCTCTTGAACCTCTCGAGTTGACCTACACGTTCAAGAACAACGCCATCTTTGTTGTTGGTATTACCGAGTCAGCTGGCACAGTCTTGCCTCGTGTTTACGAAGTTCGTGATCTCACGATTCAATTGCCAGACTTCCGTCCGCCAAACTTGACGCTCCGCCCAGGACCTGCCGGCGAAGCCGCCGCCATTGCTGTCTTCGGCGAAGAAGGTGAGCCGGTTCGGGAAACTGAACCAGAGCAACTCCTGGAATTGGTCCGTGACAATGTCATGCCAGCGACTTGGGATATTGAAGGTCGTAGTTTGGAGTTGTCAGCAGGACAATTGGTCGCCGTCACCACACCTGATGTGCACCAGAAGATCCAGAACTTCCTGGAGGACTTACGTCGCTTCACCAAAGTGATTGTTCATGTCGAGACTCGTGTCATCGCTATTCGCGAAGGTTTCCTCTCTGACATCGGAGTGGATATTCGTGGCCTTGGTGGCTCGAATCCTGGCAACATTGCTTTGCTGGACGATGTCGTCAACGGTCCAGAGGACAATGCCTCTGCTGGCTTCGACAATGGCGGAGCAGGTTTGCCTGCCGCTGGCGCTCAGTCGCCAACATCGGGCGCGTTCTTCCAGAATGGCAACCGCTATGATCTTCGGGCTCGTACTGAGAACGTCTTCAACAATGCCTTGGGTAGTTTCCTTTCAAGTACCGGTGGCGCCTCAATTGGTTTCACCTTCCTTGATGACTTGGAACTTGGTGTTGTCTTTACAGCTGTTGAGAAATCAGCATTCGCCAACGTTCTGACTGCACCTCGTTTGACGATCTACAACAACCAACGCGCCAACTTGACGTTGACCAACCAAATCGCCTATGTGAAGGATTACGACGTTGAAGTGGCGCAAACCGCGTTCATCGCCGATCCTCTGGTTGACATCGTTCAGGACGGTTTGGTCCTTGATGTTCGTCCTACTGTCAGTCATGACCGCAAGTACGTGACCTTGGAACTGCGCCCAACTGTGGCCATCTTGTCCCGTCCGATACAGACTTTTGTGACACCTCTCGCGGGTTTGACGACCAACGTCATTATCGAGCTGCCTGAGCTTGAGTACCGTGCAGCGGCGACAACGGTCCGCGTTCCCGATCGCGGCTGGGTAGTGATCGGTGGCTTGAAGAGCGTGACGACAGTTGATCGTCGCAGCGAGACTCCGATCTTGTCGCAGATCCCCATCTTGTCATTCTTCTTTTCGAAGAAAGGACGTTCGGATGAGATCTCTGACCTGATCATCTTGCTTCATGTTCGGATCATCGACTTGGACGAAGAAGAGGCTCGTTTGGCCCGCTGAGCCGAAAGAGACTTTGAGAACTCAAGGGGCCTTCGCGACAGTCGTTGCGGAGGCCCTTTTCATGCGGAGCCGTATGACTCGACCTTCGCAACAAGACGGGCGCCTTTGGAAGATGGACTCACTATGAGCGAGAAACTCGACGCCATTTTCTTCGACATCGACGATACCTTGTTTTCCACGACAAGGTTTGCGGAGACCGCGCGCCGTGCCAGCATCCGGGCGATGATCACCCTTGGGCTGAAGGTTGATGAGGAAGAAGCCTACCGAGAACTCATGGAAGTCATCCGTGAATTTTCGAGCAACTATGGCAACCACTACGACAAACTCTTGAATCGTCTCCCTACGCTTGCGCTTATCGGGACATCACGGAGCCTTCTGATTGCGGCGGCCGTTGTCGCTTACCACGAGACCAAGTTTCGTGAACTCTCGACATACGAAGATGTTCTTGAGGCGATGAAGCTCTTGGCCAAGACAAGACTCAAACTTGGGATCATCACCTCTGGGCTCCGCATCAAGCAGGCTGAGAAGATCATTCGGCTACAAGTTTGGCCCTACATTGATCATCAGGCCATTTTTATTACCGATGAAGTTGGAATCGGCAAGCCGAACCCCAAACTCTATCGAAAAGCCTGTGAATTGGCAGGCGTCGACCCAACACGTTGCATGTACGTAGGGGATCATCCGCTCCACGACATTGACCCAGCGAACGAGGTTGGCATGATGACAGTTTGGAATCGGCGACAAGGACGTCACTTGTCAACGGTTGGCTTATCCAAACCCGACTACGTCATCTACAATTTCCTTGATCTCTTGGGCCTTCTCCAGGACGACTTCGGATTCGATTTCAACATGGAGATCTGAGGCGATCAGCTCGTTCTGCTCGTTTGACTAGACAATGTGTGGCATCGCTGGATATCTAACTGCGGATCCTCAACGTGTTTTTCCATTGGCTTCCATGGTTAAACGGCTGCGCCACCGTGGGCCCGACGAACTGGGTTTGGCCACAGGATATGGTGTGGGGTTGGGTTCGGCACGTCTCGCTCTTGTTGGAGGCGAGCGGGGTCGGCAGCCTATTCGCGCTCATGACGGCGAGTCCCTCTTGGTTCTCAATGGGGAAATCTACAACTGGCAAGACTTGACCGACGAAGGTGAGACTTCAGACACACAAGTCGCCCTGCAGGTCTTGGGCCGACAAGGCGCGGCTGGTTTGGCGCGATTCAAAGGTGGTTTCGCTGTCGCCTATTATGATGCCAGGCGTCAATCGTTGCTCTTGGCAAGAGACCACTTTGGACAGAAACCGCTCTATTTACGTGAAGAGGCGAACGCCTTGCGATTTGCAAGTGAACCGATTGTACTTTTCGATCCAGAAGAGCGCCCCGAGCTTGACCAAAAGACCCTGTCATCGCTTCTTCGTTTCCAGTTCCTGCCGCCTGGAGAATCCTTGTTCTGCGGCATCACAGTTCTCAGACCAGGCACTTGGGTAGAATTCGCCCGTTCGGCTGGAGGAGATCTTGTCCGGTCGGCGGGCCAAATACCGTGGCCGGAACCTGGCGACGAGACCATCTTTTCTTTGTTCAATAATTCTTGTCACAGGCAGGCTCCGGCGAATGAAAATGCGGCCTTGCTCCTCTCGGGTGGCCTCGATTCCACCGCCGTCCTGGGCGGTCTTTTGCGAACAGGAAGAGCGCCGACCCAGGCTTTCGTCGGTTACTTTCCTGATGGCCCTGAGGCTTGGGATGAGCGAGTTTTCGCCCGCTGCGCCGCGGACGCCTTTGAGATCGATCTTGTTGAAGTCCCTATTACTCCCCAGGCCTATGCCGAAGTCATACCCTCGGTTGTCCAAGCCTTGGGTGAGCCCATTGCAGGACCAGGCGCGGCATCTCAGTACATTCTCTGCCACCAGGCGAGCGCCAACCACCGTGTCCTTTTGGTGGGCAAGGAGGGGACGAGCTCTTCGGCGGCTACGCGCGGCTGCGAATTCAGCAGATTTTGTCGAGCTTTTGGGGGGATTCATACGATCCAGCCTACGATTCGCTCTTTGGTCGGATGATGAGTGCGTTGGAGCGAAATCCCTCTGATCCTCTCGCTCCCTATCGATCGGCGGTTGATCGCGGCGAGGTATTGCGACCTTTCGCCTCTAAAGTTGGAAGGAATCTCCTGGCGCAGGCGATGTCCATTGAGAGCTGTCTGGGGCAGGATCGCAACGACAGTGCCTTGTCTCTTGCTTTGATGTTTGAGTGGGATGTCTTGTTGCCAGGTCTACTTCAGGTCGACGACCGTTGCTGTTCAAATTTCGGGATGGAGGGACGCTCACCCTTTCTCGACCAAGACTTGGCTGCCAAGGCCTTGTCGATTCCCTTGCCAATAAAAAGTCCGCCTGATCATGTGAGATCAGTCTTCTTGAAAGAGTTAGGCCCTCTCTTGCCTCCGCCAATCGCGCGGAGAGACGATAAATTGGGTTTTCCCCATCCGCTCCTTTCGTGGTGGCGCGGCCCACTTCACACATGGGCGAAGTCGCTCCTGGAGAAAGCTGCCGCCAGAGACAAGGCGGTTTTTGATGGCGATTTCATTCCGGCGATGCTGGAAGACGACGGGCAAGGTGGCCGTTTGGTCTACTTCATGGTCATGTTGGAATTTTGGCAAAGAGCATTTACCGATCAACCGCTTGCGAATCTGAAGAAAAATAGGGAATCGAACTTTCCGGATCTGGAGGTAGAAACACGTTGAGCTCGCGCACTTCGTTCATCCTCATGGTCTTGATTCTAGGTGTCCTCTTGTGGTGCACCCTGGGCCAAGCCTTGTCTTTCCCATTTGTCAACTTCGACGATCCCAATGTGATCGTCGAAAACCTCGCTATTGAAGGCTTAGGGGACGGGCACTTTCGGGCCGTGTTTAGCGAAGTCCGTGACCATGCCTATTTGCCCCTCTATTATGCCAGCTACTGGTTAGACTACAGCATTGGCGGCAAAGAACCTTGGATCTATCACGCTCTCAATTTGATGATCCATCTTCTCAACGGCAGCCTGCTGGCCCTGATTCTCATCAGGTTGAAAATTAGACCGTTCGTCGCCTGCTTGGCCACCGCGGTTTTTCTTGTTCATCCGGCCATCGTGGAATCTACGGTTTGGGCATCAGGGCGGAAAGACGTCTTGTCGGCCACGTTCATGCTTGGGGCACTTCTGTGTTGGCATCGTGACATGGTCGTGAACACGATGTCCAAGCGAACATGGATAGCAGGTCTTTTTCTCTTGGCAGCCTTGTTCACCAAGGCCAGTGTCTTGGTCATGCCATTGATTGCCTTTCTTCTTGCACGATGGCAAGGGCGGCAGAATCCAGAATCTTCTGAAGGGAAGAGATTGCCGGGGAAGCCCGGCCTCATTCTATTTGCTTTGATCACTGTTTTGGCCGTGGCTATTCACTTGGCGGTGGCTTCTCAGGCCGGGACAGTTGGTGCTTCTCAAACGGATTTTTTCGATCAAGTTGCCATGATGTTAGCTGCGCTTGGACGCTATTTCGGCAACATATTTCTGCCCCGATCATTGAGTCTTGTCTATTTCTGGCCCGTCGGTGAAGGACTAGGTGGGTGGGGTTACTTAGGCGTCGCCTTGCTTTCTGCCGGTATCTTGACTCTGCGAAAGTTCCTAAGCCGTCCGAATCTCATTGGTTTGGGGATTCTCTGGCTCTTCATTGGACTCATTCCTTTCAACAACATTTTCCCACGGTTCGCCGGCATCATGGCGGATCGCTATCTCTATGTCTCGTTAATGGGGCTCACTGTCTTGTCTGCTGGTCTCATGCAACGCTGGCAGAAGGGCTCATCTTTCCTAATTTCCCGAGTCGTGGTCGTCGCTACTGTTGTCGTGTTCGCCTGGACATCACAGCACCGGGCGGTCATTTGGAGCGATAGTGAATTACTATGGCGGACGACACTAGACCAAGCGGACGATGCCATCTTGCCCTATCTTCAATTGGGCCAAGTCTATGAGGAAAGGGCTCAAGGTGAGAGGCCTAGTTTAGCACAGTCCATGCTTGATGAAGCCGGTCGTTTGTTTGCCAAAGCAACACAGATAGGTAGCAACAAGAGAGAAAGGTCTCAGGCGCTGATCAAGTTGGCATCATTGGAAGTGCGCAGAGGGCGGTTCCAAAACGCCTTGGGTGCTTTTGAGCGATTGGCTCAGACGTTGCCAAGTGAACTCTCCGAAGCCGAGGTGGAGGAGCTAGATCATGCGGCCGTTACCAAGGCGACAGCTCTTGCTGGGCTCGGTCGATTTGAAGAAGGCATGCGCGCTCTGGCTCGAGTCGGGAATCTGTCGAGCGCGGATCGCGAAGCGCGTCACAACCGTGCGGTCATTCGGATACTCATGGCCGACAAGAAGCTTAGAAACGCGAGGAGTGATGAGGCACGCCAAGCCGCAGTGGACAGCTATAATCAAGGACTTCTCGCTTCTCGCAAGGTCATCGAACTTTGGCCTGACTATGAAGTGGCGAGGCAAGATTATGTGAACGCCTATATTGCCGCGAGTTGGCTCAAGGACTACCACATCGACATCACAAAATTGTCGAATGCCTTGGTGAAGGACTTTCCAAAGTCTGGTCGCGCCTACTACCTCCGCGCACGAGTTCTTCGAGATGTCGATCCCGACGGCGCATTGCGCGATCTCAAGACCAGTGTTCAATTGGACCCCTATCGAGAAGAACCCTACTTGCTAGTCGTGCAACTCTTGCGCAATACGGGGCGCAACAAGGAAGCGAAATTGGTCATCGACAAGGGGCTGCGTTCGTTGCCCGATTCCAGTCGACTCAAATCCGCTCTTTGCGAGACTTACATTTCATTTGGTTACCACCACAAGAACACGCAGAACCTTGAATTCGCGGCAGAGTCCGCGGCGAGGGCCCGTGCGATTTTGCCAAATTCTGTCGCTGCTT
>JAJRYU010000209.1 GCA_024275615.1 Planctomycetota bacterium | reverse complement strand
TGTGAAAGCGCGAGCTTATGGCACGGATGTCTCCAGTTTGGAAGGCATGAAAGAGCTTTGTAGTCGTGTTCTCGAAGACTTCGGTCCTATCGATATCCTCGTCAATAATGCCGGGATCACCCGGGACCAGCTCTTGCTCCGGATGTCTGAAGCTGATTGGGATGATGTCATGGCCGTGAACCTGAAAGGCACTTTTAACGCTTGCAAGGTCTTCGCCAAGACTCTGATGAAGCGCAAAGGGGCTCGAGTCATCAATATTGCCAGTGTTGTTGGCTTGGATGGGAATGCCGGGCAGGGCAATTATGCCGCCAGCAAGGCCGGTGTGATTGCCTTTACTAAGTCCATGGCAAAGGAACTGGGTAGCCGGCAGGTTTGTGTCAATGCTATCGCTCCTGGATTCATCGAAACCGACATGACCGAGGGCCTGACGGGAGACCTCAGGGAGGAAATGCTGAAGGTCATTCCCCTGCATCGTTTTGGCGGGGTGTCGGAGGTCGGCAAGCTGGTGACATTCCTCGCTGGGGAAACTGGCTCATATATTACTGGACAGACGTTCGTAATTGACGGTGGCATGGCTATTTAGGACTGCTGTCGAACTTAGAGGACAATTGCCGTCAACAAGGTTTGAAGAGTTTTGAGCATCGTGGTATTAGGAGCCACGCAAAACCTGTTGGTTTGCCGCTAAACGGGTAGGATGCCCTGAGGTATCCTCGCTGGCTGACACGGTGTTACGCCGGCCCCATGAGAGAATGTGAAGGGATTGAAAGCAATGTCGGATATTGCCGAGAAGGTGAAAGACATCGTCTGCGAGCAGATGGGTGCAACCAAGGACAAGATCACGGACTCGACTTCCTTTATCAACGATCTTGGAGCGGACTCGCTCGATACCGTTGAATTGGTAATGGAATTCGAAGAACAGTTCGACATCAACATCCCGGACGAAGACGCCGAGAAGATTCAGACTGTAGGGGACGCTGTCACCTACATCACGGCCAACAAGAGCTGAGCCAATCAGTAACGCGGCGCCTCGATGCCTGCGTTGAGGCGTCTTTTCCGAGCATCAGACACGCCGCGCTCCCATCAATCAGGGAACGCGGCTTTCTTCTTTTGGAAAGAATCAAACCATGAGTTCGATGCCACGCAGAGTAGTAGTGACAGGGCTTGGATGCACATCACCCGTTGGCGTGACGGTAGCAAGCGCTTGGGATGCTCTTTTGGCTGGGAAAAGCGGCATTAAGCCCCTGACGGCATTTGATCCCACGGACTACAAGGTCCGGATCTGCGGTGAGATTCGCGATTTTGATTCTTCGATGGCGATTCCACCAGCCAAAGCAAAAAAGCTCGACCGTTTTGTCTTGCTCGGCATCGTCGCCACTCATGAGTGTATGAAAGACGCCGGGCTTGGAGCGATTCCCGAAGAAGAAGCTGAGATGGCCTCTGTCATCGCTGGCTCAGGGATCGGTGGACTGATTGAAACAGAAGCACAACACAAGAAGCTGTTGGCCAAAGGGCCTGGCCGAGTGTCACCCTTTCTGATTCCAAAATTGATGCTGAATGCTCTCTCTGCACAAATGTCGATGGGGTTTAACTTCAAAGGTGTCAATTTTGCCACGGCTTCGGCCTGTGCATCGGCAGGTCATGCCATTGCCATGGCCATGCGTTCCGTGAAGTACGGCGAGTCGGACATGGTCTTGACCGGAGGAGGCGAAGCTTGCATCACCACCTTGGGCATGTCTGGGTTTGCTGCCCTGAAAGCCATGTCGACGCGGAATGATGACCCTGAAGCCGCATCACGCCCATTCGACAAGGACCGAGACGGTTTCGTCATGGGGGAAGGGGCTGGCATCTTGTTACTTGAGGAACTTGAGCACGCCAAGAAACGCGGGGCCAAGATCTACTGCGAAATTGTCGGTGCGGGCATGACCGGAGACGCCCATCACATCACCCAGCCTGCCCCCGAAGCAGAAGGGGCCCAACGATCGATGAAGTTGGCCATGAGAGAAGGTGGCCTCAACTTTGATGACGTTGACTACATCAATGCTCACGGTACATCGACTCCCATCAACGACGTGAACGAAAGCAAAGCGATCGAAGCTGTCTTTGGTGATCACGCCAAAAGCATGGTGGTCAACAGTACGAAGAGCATGATTGGCCACTTGTTGGGAGCCTCGGCCGCTGTCGAATCGGTCATGACCGTTATGTCAATTGCCAAAGGCATGGTCCATCAAACTCTCAATCACGAGACTCCTGGCGAAGGGTGCAACCTGGACTATGTGAAGGGTGCCGCCCGGGACAGGAACATACGAGCGGCTTTGACCAACTCCCTTGGTTTTGGTGGCCACAACCTCACCCTGGCATTCAAGCGATTTGAAGATTAGAGAGCCAAAATGGTGCACGTCGATCACGAGGAAATTCGTCGCCGAGCAGAAGCCGAGGGGCAAGGTCACTTGTTCAACTTGGTCGAGACTCTCGATGACAGCACCGCGCAGAGTTTCTATTCTGATCTTGCTGCCCTCGACTGGGACTTGTTGGAGCGCCTAAAGAAGCAGATGCACTCGAAAGAAGAGGGCGGCGCTCAAAAGTTGTCGCCAGCTCCTTCTGTCAAGAAGGGTGGATCTAGAGATGCAGCTGCCAGCACACGTGGCGAAGAGCTCCTTGCCGCAGGCAAAGTTGCAGCCTTTATTGTTGCGGGAGGGCAGGGCTCACGTCTGGGATTTGACGGTCCCAAGGGCATGTTCCCAGCCAGTCCAGTCCGGGGTCGAACCCTTTTTCAGCTCTTCGGTGCCAAGATCGCGGCCTTGCACGATCGTTATCCCAAGAAGATGCCCTGGTATGTCATGACCAGTCGCAGCAACCACGAAGCCACCCTGCGTTACTTCGAGGAGCAAGATTGGTTTGGGCTCGGTGAAGAAAACGTCAGGCTTTTTTCTCAAGACATGCTGCCAGCCATGGACAGCTCCGGTCGGCTCCTGCTCGAGGCGCCGGGGAAATTATTTCTCAGTCCAAACGGTCATGGCGGTTCGCTCTTGGCACTTAAGACCAGCGGCGCCCTCAAAGAGATGGTCGATCGTGGCATCGAGCAGATCTTCTACTTTCAAGTCGATAACCCTCTCGCCGTGATCGCTGATCCGGTCTTCTTGGGGCATCATGACCTCGCCGGTGCAGAGATGTCGACCAAGGTTGTCGCCAAACGTGATGCTGCGGAAAAGGTGGGTGTCGTCGGTCTTGTTGGCGGCAAGTACGGTGTGATTGAGTATTCCGATCTCAGTGAGGCCGAGTTGAATGCCACCGACGCAAACGGTGACCTGCGCTTCAAGGATGGCAACATCGCCGTACACATGTTGCGTCGCGACTTTGTCGAAAACCTTACCGCCAAGGGTTTTGATCTTCCCTACCACGTGGCCAAGAAGAACATTCCCGACATTGATCCGGCAACTGGTGAATCGCGTCTCACAGCGGGTGTAAAGTTCGAGACCTTTGTCTTTGACGCTCTGGCTCATTGTCAGAAATCAATTGTTCTGGAGGTCGATCGTGCCTTTGAATTTGCGCCGATCAAGAACTCTGAAGGCGAAGATTCACCCCAATCGTCCCGCGCGGCCCAAATCACCATGTTCCAGCGATGGCTTGCCGATTGTGACAAGGTTGTCCCTTGCGATGGCTGTGGCAAACCCGAAATTGCCATCGACATCGACCCGAGATTCGCGGATAGCGCGGCAGCCCTCGCAGCTCGTGACCTTGAGACACTTGATTTGGGCGGTGACCTGGTTCTCGAGTAACATGTTCGTGTCCTAGGTCTGATTTGGGAGCCGAATGATGTTCATTGCCGTGGCCATGGGCGGGCCTTCACCGGAACACGACGTTTCTCTCGAATCGGGAGCGAGTGTCGTTCAAGCCTTACTTGCACGTGGCCACCGTGTTGAATCACTTATCATTGGCCCGGATGGCGCTTTTCGTTTTGCAGGAAAGACCAAGAGTCCGATTGAAACGACAAGGCGCATGTTGGCGGCAGGGGTCGACGCCGTCTTTCTGGCACTTCATGGCTTCGGCGGCGAAGATGGTCACATTCAAGCTTGGTTCGAGTGGACAGGATTGCCCTACACCGGAGCTGGGTTGGCTTCGTCCGCGTTGGCGATCAACAAGAGCACTTTCAAAGCCGTCCTCGTTGACTGCGGCTTGCCGACCCCATTGCACATCAACATCCACAAAAACGATTGGCGGAGTGACCCGGAGCTCATGGTGGCACAGGCCATGGCTGGGCCAGGGCTGCCAGCGATGCTCAAAGTATCCAGTGGAGGTTCCAGTCATGGTGTTGTCTTAGTCCGCGATCAAGAACAGGCCCGATTGGAAGCGGCGAGGCTTTTTTCTCAGGACGCGATGATTGTTTGGGAAGCTCTGGCTATCGGAGATGAATTCAGCGTTCCAACATACAAGTTACCTGATGGTGAGTTGGCGGCTCTCCCTGTCATCAAGATCATTCCTCAAAAAGGAGACTATTTCGACTTGGCCTCCAAATACGAAGAGGGCGGGGCAGAAGAAATAGTGCCCGCACCGATATCAGCGGAACTCGCCAGCCAAATGAAGGAACTGGCGATTAGGTGCCATGGTCTTATTGGCGCAAGAGGACTGGCGCGCACCGATTTTATTGTTGGCCCCGATGGTCCGGTTATTCTTGAGATCAACTCGATTCCTGGATTGACACCGGCTTCTTTGGCGCCCAAGGCCATGCAAGCTGCGGGAATCGACATGGGAGCCCTCTGCGAAGAGTTGCTCAAAGACGCTTTGAATAGGCCCCTCATCTATCAGGTTCCCCCTCATGCTTGCGATTCCTGACCTTTCGGTCTTGGCGATTTCCCCAGATCAAGAGGACATGGAAAGACCTCTCACAGAGGTTTTGCCACAGCTCATTCGTGGGGGCGTGAGCGCCTTCATGTTTCGCGAGAAACGTCTTTCAGACTCAATGTTTGTTCAGCAGGGTTCTGCGCTTAGACATATCTGTGAAGAGGAGGGAGCCGACTTCATCCTGAATGAGAGAATAGAGCTGGCTGAACCTCTTGGTGCCAGTATCGTTCATGTGACTTGGAAGACCACCTGTCAACCTGATCGTTCGTTGCAAGTTGTGGGGAGGAGTGTTCATTCTCTTGAGGAGGCTCAGGCTGCCATGGATTTAGGAGCGGACTATCTTCTCGTTGGCCCCATATTCCCCACGCCGTCGAAAGAAGGTTTGGTGGACCCCTTGGGGCTCGATGCACTGGCGGAGATGTGTCGCCGTTTTGCGGTGCCCAGCGTTGCCGTCGGAGGCATAAAGGCAGATGCGGTGGACGCCGTGAAAAAGTCCGGTGCGGTCGGTGTGGCAGGGATTAGCTGCTTTTTTGCAGCTGCAGATCCTCTGGTTGCTGCCAGACAATTTAGGGCAGCGGGAAGGTCCAAGAAATGACAATTGAGAATCGTGCCGGGCAAAAGACCAAACTCATTGTGAAGAGAGTAAGGCGAGTTGTCTATCTCGGTGTTGTGATTGGTCTCATTTGGTTCTTCCTACGTTATGACTTTCGCAGTATCCCCGAAAACTATAACCACCTCGCCCCCCAACACATGCCTGCTGGAGCGACTGTAGTCATGATTGACTGTGACCAAGACGTTGTCTTGGGGATCGGGACAGTTCTTCTCTACGAGCCACCGGGACATCCGGGAAAACAGACTTTCGGTGTCGTGGCAGGATTGCCTGGGGAGACCATCCTCCTCATCGAGGAGAAACCCGGTAAGGGACGACTCCAAGTTGGCGATCGCAAGGAGATCCTCCTTTTGCCCAAGAAACACAAGATACACAGCGGAGTCATACCGGACGGACAGTTTCTCATTCTCAACGGCGATCGCCATCTCTCAACCGGCGTAGGCGCTCCGGATAGCCGAGTCTTTGGACTCGTTCCCCGCAAGAACTTGCAATCGAAGATCATCACGTCCCTGAATCCGTTCTCAGGTTGATTGAGACTTTCTCTCTTTTCATCGCCCCAAGAGATAGAACATCAGAAACGAGTGTTGCAAGACAGCAAGACAACCTCCAAGAAGAGTTGATTACCTGCTCGTGTTGTCGACTCAAACATGAATTGCATTCTCCAAAGAGTGGTGCGTGGCGAGAACAGACGGTGTCGAGTTTTGGCCGCTGGATGAACTCGGCAGGATAAATGTAAATCTACATTTAGGTCGGTCGAATTCAAACTGATTCACTTTGATGATAGGTGATTCAAACTAGGGCTGATCCACGGCATGATGTCGGCTTATCCATGGTAGCATGGGACCAGACCTCTTTGTCGCTCATGGTTTATGGCTGCAGTTGATTTCGATCTTGTCTATGAGGTGGGCTTGTCCATGGCAGATGCTTTCGTTGAACATGATTTTTTGGCGTGGCTGCGGCAGTTGCCGGCGGATGACCGTCTTGTTGTGCCCATTGGCGATGATGCTGCACTTCTTGCTGACGGTGGCAAGGGAATCCTTCTGGCCGCTGATACGGTTGTCGAAGGCTCACACTGCCTAGGCGGTCGGGGAGCCGCTGAGATTCTCGCCAGAAAAGTTGTCCGCGCCAACCTCTCAGACATCGCGGCGATGGGAGGGATACCAGAGTCGCTCTTGCTCAACATGGTGCTTCCCCTAACCAAGGCAGAGGAAGCAGCGCGTCTTATTCTAGGTATCGTCGCAGAGGAATGTAACCAATACAATGTCGCCCTTGCTGGAGGGGATACGGTCTGCGCCGGAGAGCTCATCATTTTGGCTGCCAGTGTGACGGGCCGTCCCATTGACCAAGCCATTACCCGGGCCGGGGCCCAGTTGGATGACCTCATTGTTGTGACCGGGGAATTAGGTGGTTCTATCCTCGGGCGACATGCGGATTTCAAGCCACGTCTCGAAGAAGCAAAGGAGTTGGTGGCTCACGGGCCCCCCAGCGCCATGGTAGACATCTCCGATGGACTCCTTCGAGATTTGGCCAACATCCTGACAGCTAGCCAAAAAGGAGCCCACATCTTGGCTGAGAAGATTCCAGTTTCTCAGGCCGCAATGAGACTCGCTCAAGACGGTAGCTCCAAGTCAGCGTTAGAACATGCGTTCTTTGACGGCGAAGATTTTGAGCTCCTCTTTACCATTTCAGAGAAAAGATTCGAAGTGCTGCAACGCAAATGGAATATGGCCACTAAACTGAGCGTCATTGGTGCGGTGGTGGAGACCGGCCTCGTTGTCGAGCAGGACGGCGAAGTTCGTCAGGTTGAACCTGGCGGCTTCGACCACGGAGCGGAAATGAAGGATGCCCAACATGACTGATTTCCGCGGACTCTGGTGGATTCCCCTCGTCTTACTCTCGCTCGCCAGTGTCACCTTTGGCCAAGTTTCACCGGCAGGGCGCGTTTGGGGGCGTGTCAAAGCTGTGGGTGCTCCCGATGGGGTCAAGGTAGCACATGTTTCTTTGGTCGTGCATCGCGGAGAGCGCGACGTGCGCATCAGTGAAGGAGTGACGGACGAAAGAGGGCGCTTTCGGCTGGATTGTGGACCGATTCCTGAGCGTCCCCAACTTCGGGTCGAAGCTCTGGGATTGGCACCCCAACAATGGACTCTCAAGGAACTGACCCAGGGTGAAGGGCTCCTCGTTCCCGATCTCGTCTTGGACAAAGGGGTCGCGGTGTCGATGTCGGTTGACGCTGTATTGGCAGCGGAAGCCCCGGTGTGGATTCTGGTGTTTCCCTTGGCTACGCATCAAAGAGTCATTGACTTGGCGGCGCCTCCTGTGCTCAAGGCACGATTCGACCAGGAGGGCCAGGTCACTTTGCCCCATGTCGCTCCTGGGCTCTATGGCTTTGTGGTGACTGATTTTTTTTCTCGTTTTCGACCCGAGCTCGTGGTTTGGCAGGTTGGTCACGATTCTGTCGACCTTCCTCTTGTCGCCTTGCGGCCGGGATCTGCAGTCGTAATGGAGCTGACAGCAAGAGCACGGCAGTCCATTTCCGGGCAGCTCGTTGCTGGGTTTGGGCGGTGGCATCCTGAGGGCGGCGAGGAATATCGTTTTCGTCGAGCCATTGTTGCCAAAGCGAATAGCGAAGGTGACGCAAGAATCGTTCTGGGGCAATTGCCGCCAAGCATGTGCGAAATCGACTTGACCGCCGGTAACAATATTTCCCGGTTGAGAACTCTCCCTGGGTCGGGGCGACATCGAGTGAGCTGGTATCCCGGTGCGTCTGTAGTTGGACAGATCACGACACCGCTCAACTTTTCTGCTTGGGACACGGTTCATGTTCGTGTCGGAGGGCGACTGGCAAGAATCAGCAAAAGTGGTCAGTTTATCTGTGAAGGGCTACGTGCTGGAAGCTATCGGGTCTATGCCTTTGCTCCAGGATTTCCAGCGATTACTCATCGTCGCGTGGTCTTGGCAGACAGCGAAGCGCGGCGAGACTTTCGACTCACTTTTGTTGCTGGGACCCAAGTCAGCGGCGAGACACGGAACTCCACACTCAAACGTGTGCCCTACACTTGGGTGGGGTTTGGTTCTCGCGACGCCGACCCTCGCTTTCTTGGTCGATATTTCCAAAGCATGAGCGATGGTGCTGGAGTTTATGACCTCAGAGGTCTGTCGGCGGGGCGTTTCATTTTCTACCTCCGGCCAGCGCGGGGGTTTTATTCGCGGGAAGACTCTGTTGATTTGGCTCAAGGAGTGAGTGCGCGGCATCATTTGCGCTACTTAAAAGCCGGGCGAGGCGGCGGCAAGTTGTTGGGGCCAGACAAGAAACCCATCGCTAATGCCAGAGTTGAATTGCTGGAGCTCCCTACTCCCTTGAGCGCACTTGTTGGTGATCGTGCCCAAGCGCGCAACAGCCAGCCCATTGTTCATCAAAGCATGACAAACAAAGAGGGCGACTATTCTTTTGACGGTTTGCGTCCGCTACGCCATGCGTTGCTATTCCGACCGATTGGTTCGGCTCCCGAAGTAGCAGCGGAAGTCGAGATCACTGTGGGGTCAAATGCATCAGGATTCGATTGGCGCATCGACCCACCACCTGCACTGTTTCTTGACTTGCCGATCGATTCACCGTTTCGGTTACGTTCCACAGATCACCCCTTCATTGACCGTTGGCTCTATCGCCCAGTCGGCAGCGGGCCTGTTCTTGTCTCGAGCTTGGAGCGAGGCCTCTATCGACTCGAACCTCTGGCTGTTGCCGCCTCGAATTGGCGGCTGGCCAAGCGCAGACTGAATTACGTGGAATGGCAACGCGGGAATCTGAGTTCCTTAGCTTCTGTGCCGGCATATGAACCGACAAAGGTGATTGCTGTGCCGCTACTGACTCTCTTGCCCCATGAGATTCGACTTTTTGTCGGAGACGAACTGCCGGGCAAGAATGAGAGGGTTGAGTTGACTGCCTATCCACTGAACGCGGCTCGACCCTTACAGCCATACCGTCTTGAGTTCCCCAAGTCCCTTGCCAAATTCACAGTCGATTTGCCTCGCGGTAATTGGATTATTCGGGCACGCTCTGCACGTGGAGCACGGGGGGCGACGGGGCCGATTTCCATTGGCAGGGGATTCGAAGACCCAGATGAAGAGCCAACGACTTTGAATCTTGAGGCTCCGGCCACAGCAATTGGTTTCGTCGATCTAGTTAAGAGAGAGTCCGAAGAAGACGAGGGTGTTTATGTCAGCGTCGATGAGTCATCACGTGACTTGATTCAACCTTGGAGGATTCCAGTCAGGCGTGTTCCCCTTTCTGAAACCGGAGAGATGCGCATCGACGGCATTCCCTCTGGGGACGCCGTGTTGAGGATTTTCGGTCCCCAAGCGTGGATTGATGTACCCATGGAAAGCCGTTCCTTTGAACTCAAAGATCTGCGACGTTTGGTCCCCGGATTGCCAGCAGCTCTCAGTTTGCAGTTCAAACCTGAGACATTGATGGACGTTTCCCTCGAAGGAGCGAGTGGCAGTCTTGCCATGAGCAGAAGAAAGACACTCTTGCCCGGGCGTTATGCTCTCGCCTCATCACCCGATTGGGTCAAATCGGTTTCTACAGGAGTTCGCTCTTTGCGGCGGGTCGTCGATCTTCGCAGTGGTGACATTGCTTTTGGCAAGTCGAATATTAGCCTCAATAGTCGGGTTGCGATGCGCGGTTCCATTGGCGTCGATGCCGGACATTTGCGTTTTTGGACCATCAAGCTGATTCCTATTCTCAGCGACGCCTATGATGTTGGGCGCATGATTCTCGCCGGGCGAACGGATCAAGTCGGGGCGTTTCGGTTCAAGGGGATACCTTCTGGGGACTATGCCTTTCGCTTCGACTATCGCGATGAAATTGGCCGCACATACCAGATCTCCTTACCTTTGTACCTGGCCCCAGGCAGTCAAGTCCAAAAGCAAGACGTCCACATCCGAACGCGCGCTCTAACAGTCCTAGCCTATGATGAAGGCAACGGGGAAGCGAACGAAAACGCTCTGGTGCGCATCCTTAGGACCGACCTTCGCGGTCTCGGTGCGTCAACAGTTTTCCGGCGTGACATTGAAGTGGTGACACAAGGTTTGGCGGATAATACTGGCGAAGTGATTGTTCGTTCTCTACCCATCGGCACCTACGATATTGAAGTGTCCCAGCAGGGCCGGGTATGTTCTTTTGTGAAAGGTCTCAATCTTTCTGAAGGCAGTGGGCCCATCACAGTGAGGGCCATCGCCAAAGGCGGTTCATCGGTGGTGGTTGACCTCAAAGACGAAGAATCAAATCCCGTCGTTGGAGCGGCTTGTTTCCTTTTTGCCAAGGACAAGACTCGGGTACACGGGCCCACGACTTTGCGAAGCAACGCTCTCGGCCGTGTATTCCTGGATGATCTTAAGGAAGGAACCTACGCGTTCTACATGTTTGGCCCTGGATTTCCGACCCAACGACTTCAAGACCTGGTCATCGAGGCCACGGACCAGAAAATCCGGACTCGGATAGCCAAGAAAGGAGCCGATTTGGCGGTGAGTTGCGTCGACGAGGATGGTCGTGCGGTCCAAGGCGTTAAGGTTTTTGTCGAGTCGGAAACCAGCAATTGGCAGCTTTTTGGCCCTGAGGCCACCCTCCTGGACGAAAGAGGGAGTGAGGTAAACGCCTTTGGCACACTGGAGTTACGCAATATCCCTCAGGGTGAGTGCCAATTGAGAGCAATCCACCTTGGCTTCGAGACCTTCACGGGGGTAACTTTGGTTCGCGAGTCCAAGCGGAACGAATTTCGTATCACTCTCAAAAGAAATCGTTGAACTCCTCGAACCTTAGTGGCAATCAGGACGTTTTAGACAATATGAGGCAAGAACGACCACAACCGCAGGACGAAGACGTCGCGTTGATGCTCTCTTTCACCAGGGGGGATTACAACGCCTTTGCTCTTCTTGTCGAGAAACATCAGCAATCGCTGATTCAGTTCTTCTATTCTCAACATCCTGATCAGCAGTTGGCGGAGGACTGCGCTCAGGAGGTCTGGCGGAAAGTCTTCAAGGCTCGTAATGACTACGTTGCCAGGGCGCGATTCAAAACTTACTTGTTTCGCGTCGCCAGGAATTACTGGATTGATGTTTATCGGTCCAAGGCGAAACAGAAAAGACTGGTGTCATTGGATGCGGGTACGGTTGAGAATGAGGACGCACCATCCCTGGCAAATATTGTCCCGGATGAGTTGCCATCTCCACCGACGCTCTTGTCGAACGAAGAACTCAAGACCAAGATTGAATGGGCTCTCGGGCGCTTGACGGCCAGTCAACGTGAGGTCTTCGTCTTGGCGGAATTCCAAGGGCTCAAATATCAAGATATTGGCGAAGCTCTTGAGATTCCTGTGGGTACAGTCAAATCGCGCATGTTCAACGCCATGAGGCGATTGCGGGATTTGTTGAACAAGGAAATGGATTGACCCCATGAGTGATGCAAGATACGAAAAGGGTCAAGGTCCCAAGGACGATTCGGACGTCGATGTCGATCGTGAGGCTCTTGAAGCCTTGTGCCAAGAGTTGGCTCCGATGATGACTCGTTACCAAGAAGATGTCTTATCCAAAGTTGAGCCGAGCACAGCCTATCGCGCGTCCATGCACAAGATGATGTTGAGCTTGGTGCGCGAAGATGTCTTAGAGGGCCACAAGAAGTCATCGTGGACAACACGTTTGGCGGGGCGAGTTGAGCATGGAATTGCTTCTTGGCGCGAACTCGTCGAGACTTCGTCTTTATTCCGTTTCGGAACTCAGGCTGCTTGCGCGCTGGGTCTTGGTTTGCTCTTGTCGATGGCGTGGATTTCGTCCATCGATACCAAACCCGTGGCGGCACGGACGATTCTTGAAGGGCAAGAAGATCTTGCGCCCCAGACAAAATGGAAACCCCGTCTGCCTCAAGATGATTCTCTGCGGCCATCTCCACTGGGTGATTTTCCAAGAATTCCTGCCGAAGGCGTCAAGAAGAAGAAAAACCGCTAACATTTTGCGATGATTCCTGAGCGTCCCCATATCCATCTTCAAGGACATGGGGTGCTTCTTTGTCGAGACTGAAGATCAGGAATCAAGTGGCTAACCACTTCGTCACGAGAAGATTCTCCCAGAGAAACCCAGGCCCTCCATGAGATTGCCCGCAGCTAATGCCTCATAGGGTTTTCCATCTCGGTCAAGTTTTACCCAAGCATTGCACGATTTGGTCAAGTCAAGGCCACCCCGAGTCTGGAGATAGATCAGATTCACTCATCCAACATTGTTGATCGCAGTTTGTATAAGCTTATATTCCAAAACGACTTGAGTGCCAGAGTTGGCATTCGCTGGAGAGAATATCCACCCAACCTCAAGGAAAAGGCACATCTGTTGCGATGGGAATGGCGAGTTTCACATTAGTTTTGGATTCGCGAGGTTCTCATGATTATCAAATACGCACTTTCGATGCAGGGTGTTCGCTACTATCAGGTCTTTGAAAGCGACGACGACATTTTTATGGGCACTTTGGGCGAATGCAAACGCTTCATTTCCATTCACAATGCTAAGGTTCTTGAGCGTCAAGCCATGGAACGGGCTGCCCGCGCTTCCTGATCATTGTTTGAAACTTCCTTCGGCAGCGATCCCGTATAAAGTGGGAGACAAGGATGTCTCCCATTTCTATTTGGACACGTGGATTGTTTGCTTCACCTCTCTTCTTTTTGTGCTGGCTTCTTTTTGCCCTGGTGCCGATCACCGGGGCCCAAGTGGCTCCCTATCAGCCGTGGCTTGATGGAGCCATTCTCAAGAAGGCATCTTCCATTGTCGTCGCCACCCATGAGCGCACGACCGTCCTACCCAGCAAGGAAGTTCTCTATCGATTCAAGGTCAAACGTTCACTCAAAGGACCGAAGAAGAAGCTTGTTTTGGTCATGGGGGCAGAACGGTCGATTCTGGCAGATAAGAGGCTCGAGAAGATCCTTTTCCTCAAAACTACCGAGCACGGTTCTTTTCAGGTTGTGATCGATTTTGTCGATCTTCCGCCCAGAGATTCTGCCAATCGTGTGGATTTCGTTGAAGCCTACCTCAAGGTCCTGGCAAATCCCAAACGGAGTCTCCCCCTGGCCATCAAGAACCTGGCGTTTGCTCACCTAGAATCCCGCAGCTCATGGGTCAGAAGAGTCATCGTCAGAGAACTTGACCTCCTGTCGCGACGAGGTGGAGGCTTGTTTGATTCCGCCGACTTGTTCGCCATCGAGAAGATGACGACGGGAGATCTCAGCAAGGCTGAACGCAAGATTGTCGCGCGCACCTGTTTGGCCATTGAGGAAAAACGAGCACTCAAATGGACCAGATCACGACTTGTTTTCCCGAACCCAGCAACTCGACGGGCCTATTTGGCTGATATGGCGCTCTTTGAGCGATCGGAAGATCCCCAAAAACGGATTATCTTCCTCAAGGACACGTTGGCGACATTTGGCCGAAAAGCGGCGCCCTTCTTCGCCAAGTCCCTGAGTGATGCCATGCCCGAGGTTGTCGAACGGGCGGCCTTTTATCTTGGGGAGTTGGAATCTGGCGCTGGCGTGGCACGGTTGATTGCTCTGGCCCGTTCTGGTGGAACCACAGCCGTGCGCAAGGCAGCCATCGTCGCCCTTGGCAAGATTGTGGCGCAGCGTGCCA
>JAJRYU010000208.1 GCA_024275615.1 Planctomycetota bacterium | reverse complement strand
TCCCCATCCTTGGCTTCGCCTCGTGCATAGGCCAGAACAAATTCTGGTTTGGCTCTCAACGCAACCATATGAGGCCCACCCAATTCTTCGCGAACAACACCGCCGTAGCCGTCAATCCAGACCTCCCAAGACCGACTGCCCTGCTGCAGGCGCCAAACCGTAACGAACTGGTGTTTACCGGCGACAATTTCTTTGCGCAACGATCTCTTAGCCTTCACCATGACAAATCGGCTTCGAAGCGAGTCAAAGACTTTGAATGTCTCACCGGCTTCCGGAAAATGGGACATGTCTGCCAGCTTCCGAACCAGAGGCTGCAGGAATTGAGTCCCCTCAGCAAAAAGAATTTCCCGCTTTTCTTGTTCAGCCCCTACACCTTGGCGCAAGAACAAATGACCTTTTTCGACCAGACCCGCGGTGACTAAACCATAACCATCGCTCTCTTCAGTGGTCCGCAGAGAGACTGGACGCAAGTCACTGTTGACAAACTCAGAGACATGGAGGTCCATGTCCAAGGAGCCGTCTTTCTTCATGTAGACTGTACGATTGAGAAAGCGGTAACCTTTTGTTTCGCCTTCGATCTGAGGAACAACGCTGGTCTTCCTCCACCCCACTCTTCGCCCCCGGTAATAGACAAAGAAGAATTCTTCTCGATCTTCGTATCGTCCTAGAACAACGGTCTCTGTGGCCTTGCGTTCTACTTCTGCCCGTTCGGCTCGAATGATCTTCCTGACATTGCGCCGGGGCAGAACAATCTCTCCGACTCGTGAAATAATAGTAATGCTCTTCTTGTCCTCGTGAGTGACGCGGCCAATAAATTCCTGACCATTCTTGAGCACCAGGACATCGTAGTCGATGGCTTTGCGATTGTTCTTCGTGTTCTTCTTCTCAGAGTTGATCTCGGGAATCGGTGCCCTCTTGGTCACCGGAGATTGTGTGGGCGTCGATAGCGAAGAGCTTGGTGTGTTGCTCTTAGTCCGCTTTTTTGACTTTTTGACTTTGCGTTTTTTCTTGGGCTCTTCTTGGTCTGACTTCTTAGGAGCCACAATTGCGGGTTTCTTGGCCAAAGAAAACGCCGACTGAGGAACAACGAGTGCCGATGTCGCCTCCTCTTCTAGTGAAGCTGCTGCTCTTGACGCGACTTGCGTTTTCATGGATTTGGCGGTCTTCTTCTGACGCTTCGCCGGGTCGAGCTTGGAAGTGGAGTCTCTGCTTGTCCCGATCTTGGAAACAACAGCAGCGACCTGGGTGACTTCGGCTGGGCCTGATTTGGGCGTCGAAGTCACCTGAGGAAGGCTGACTGGAGACTCCTTTTTGACAGGTCGAACCTCGCCAATTTCGACCTGATTCGACGCGAAGCACGTCGAAGGGAGCAAAATGAGCGACACAAAGATGACAATCGGGAGTTTTTTCAGGATCATGGTTCTTTCTCATCTATCCGGCGCGTGGACGTTTCTATTGACCTATCGGGTCAAAGAAGCATCAAAATGAGTAAAATCCCGCCGAGATTTTCTCTTGCCGGGTCAACCACGAATCGTCAAATGATGAGAACGAGACTGTATTTACAACAAGTGGATGTCGCCGACACACTTGAAAGTGGACTCTTTGAATGACGTCTCACGAACAAAATATGCAAGGTAGAACACGGCAGTGGCTCTGACCTGTCCCACGCGGCATCGCTCAGCGAGCAGTTCGGGAAACTCACAGAGGCCCTTGTCATAAACAGACCGGTCTGTATAGTGCCCGCATGACGGAGCCAAAAAAGAAATCCGATGCTAGAAACCGCATCGTCACAACCGCCGAGCGCCTTTTCTATGCGGACGGGATACGGGCGGTGGGCATTGACCGTATCATCGCCGAAGCTGGCGTGGCCAAGATGACGCTCTACAACCACTTCAAGTCAAAGGACGACTTGATCCTCGCGGCTCTCATCTACCGTGAGAGACAATTTGACGCTTTCATAGAACACGCCATGAATGAGCACCAAGGCCGGGGAAAAACCCAGTTTGAGGCGTTTTTCGCGACTTTGGCTGATTGGTTTTCCAGTGCGGGGTTCCGAGGCTGTTCCTTCATAAACGCAGCGGTTGAGCTAGCCAATTCGAAGCATCCCGCATCAGAGTTTTCCAGACAACATAAAGAACGATTCCGGCAAAAAGTAACTCAGATCTTAGTGGAGTGTTTTGGCCAAGAAGCGGCAAAGTTAAGTAGCTCAATCAACCTCCTCATTGAAGGCGCGATCGTGAAAGCGGTCATGGATAACAACCCCCATTCAGCCTTGGTGGCCTTCGAGGCCGCCAAACAACTCGTTTTGGGAAGCAAGAACTAGGGCTGGGCCACCCTCTTATTTTCAAACAGCCAGACAGACCTGTCTGTATATTAACCATGGGCGAAGCCCACATATAGGAGACCGAAATGCAGCGAGTACAACAAGTCAATCCAGAAAATCCGGGAGTCGAGTTGAAGACGCTTCTTGATCAAGTTCATGAGGCCTATGGGGTCGTTCCCGATGTGGCATTGGTGATGGCGAACTCGCCTGCGGTCTTGTCTAGTTATTTGGCTTTTGAAAAGGCAATGGCCAAGACTTCCATTGGCGCCAAGCTGACGAATCAACTCAAACTCACTACCAGTGAGGCCAATGCTTGCAGCTACTGTACATCTCTCCTTTCGGCCGTCGCGCCCCAAGCGGGCCTGACCGCCGCCGACATTCTCGCCGGTCGCAAAGCTGACGCCGAGGACCGGCGCACAGATACCGCGCTCAAGTTTGCAAAAGATGTCTTGGAAGAAAAAGGTAAGGTCAGCGACGAAGCGCTAGCAAGAGTCAAAAATGCTGGTTTCGGTAACCAGGAAATCGTCGAAATCGTCGCCTCGGTCGTCTTGGGGTGTTTCACAAACTTCCTCAACAATGTTGCGCAAACAACTCTCGACATTCCGGCTGCTGAGGATCTGGACAGCTGTTCCATTCTTTAATTGGCAAAGGCCGATCCAGAATCACAGTTCGAGTTCGTTCTGTGATTCTGGTCTGTACTTCGTGGTTAGGACCTGCAAAACAACGATTGGATCTCATGTGAAATACTCGAGCGACATAGCATTCACTCCCGCCGTCAAGTCGATCCAATCCGCATTGGGATCTCGGGCGACAATCGCCAAGTCAGAAGTGAAGGGTGGATTTAAGACAAGCCTCAACCCGGCACTGATACAATTTATTGAAGGCCAAGACATGTTCTATTTGGCGACCAGCAACCATCGTGGCCAGCCCTACATTCAATACAAAGGTGGCGCACCGGGGTTCCTGAAGATCATCGACTCCCAAACATTGGCGTGGGCAGATTTCACCGGAAATCGCCAATATATTAGCGCTGGGAATCTAGAAGATACTGAGAAGGCCTTCATTTTTTTGATGGATTACAGCGTCAGTCGCCGAGTGAAGATCTGGGGTACTTGTCGAGTCGTAGATGATGATCCCGCCCTGTTGGCTCAACTCTCGGACAGGGAATACCCTGGATCGGTCGAAAGAGCTTTTGTTTTCACGATCAAGGCTTGGGATGCCAATTG
The DNA here is from genome assembly GCA_024275615.1 of Planctomycetota bacterium. Classification (GTDB taxonomy): domain Bacteria; phylum Planctomycetota; family DRQF01; genus S139-23. The sequence goes on along the minus strand of JAJRYU010000208.1, from coordinate 2,234 downwards.
CCCTCAACACATACATAAGAGATTTCCTGAAAAAGCAGTGGCCCCGATTCTTCAAGAAATGGCAACAACAATTGAGGATCTCAAAATACGGCTGGCGATGTATGAGTCCGCCGATGATCTGCATGAGGAGTGAGAAGGCGCGAAAGCCGTCATTTCTCTCGAAATCTCGATATTTTTTGAGAATATGTACTCCGCATCGAGGTCCAATCTTGATGTCCATCGCGTGTCCAAGGACCCGAGCAGGGGAAATTCGCCCCGGTTCCGCTTGCCGAACGCATTTCGCAATACCATGGGTAGCAGTCTGCACTGCGCCAAGGAGCACTTCGCCAATTTGGGGTTTCAAGAAAAACGTGACGCCGTATATTACCAGAATGAAATACTCCATGCGAAACCCAGTTGTAGCTCTCTTGCTTGTTGTTGGCTTTTCTGGCTACCTCGTGGCTCAGGATCTCGGACCCAATGCCCGGATTCAGCGCAAGCTCAAAGAAGGCATCGAACCGCCAGCAGGAAGCGTCGCTATCGTCGATTCAAAAATCGTCACGCGGAAGGAATTCGTCGACGCCCTCCATGCGCGCTTCGCCTCTCATACAAAAGGCAAGCAAGCCATTCAGAACCTGATCTCTCGTAAGGTCATCGCCAAACACTTGAAGGAGCGCAACCTAGAGGTCACAGACCAAGAAGTAGATGCCCTTTACTCCAAGCTGGACAACCAGATAAAGGAGCAAACAAAGGGAGCCAACGACATGGCGTCTATCCTGACAAAGCAAGGAATGAGCAAGCGAAGCATGATGACGTTGCTGCGCACGAATTGTGCCTTGGAAAAACTCGCCGGAAAGGACTTCGAAAAGACAAATCCAACAAAAGTTGAGCAAGAACAATGGCTGCGCTCTAAGACACGCGATGCCCGCGTGATTTTGGACCCAAGAGAACTCCCGGAAAATGCTGCCGCAAAAATCTACGACGGTTTCATTACGAAAGAGGAATTTGCTGCCAATATTCTCCTCATCTTGAATCGAGAAGACGCAGTCAAATTGGTTGAGGCCATCATGCAGGCAAAACTCGCCCGGCTAGTTTGTGCCAAGGCCGGCATCGAAATCGGCGCGTCTGATGTCGATCGTGTTTATGACGGCATTCGCGCGGGCTTTGAAGCAGATCCCCGTTACGAAGGTATGAATTTCAAGGATTTTGTCAAAGAACGCTACGGCATGTCACCTGCCAGTCACAAAAGTAGTGCTAACTTTCAACGGGAAGTTTGTATCACTTGTTATGGCGAGAAAACGATTACCAAAGAAACAGCATCAGAACTCTACAAGAAGAACATTGACCACTTCGGTCCCAAGTTTCATCTTCGCCACATCATTATTCGCGGCAGCGACGATCCGAAGCTCAAGGACAAACTGCCGACCTTGGCAGCTGCTTTGAACATGGCCCAAGATGTCAAGAAACGTATCGACTCCGGATCGATGACCTTTGAAGAAGCAGCCCGCATGTTCAGCCAAGACGCACGCAGCAAATTCAAGAACGGTGAGTGGGACGTCTTTACACCGGCACGCTTGAGGAATATCACTGGGGGCGAGACTATGCTCAAACTTCCAGCAAAGGGGATCAGTGGGCCGCTCAAATTCGCTGGGGGCTATCGCATCATCAAGCTCTGGAAAAAGACCCCGATCCCGCCAATGTCGCCCACCGTCGCTAACGAATTGCGAAAACAAACGGCGCGGGAGGCATTCAATAAGGCGTGGAAGAACGCCAAGCGGGGATATGACCTCACCAAGTTAATGAACTAGGCAAGGTAGATCCCATGCACGAAAACTACGACCAATCAATCACCCGTCTAAGGAACGAAATCGTCGCCACAGCTCACCGCATGTACGAACGAGAGTTGATTGCCGCCACAGATGGCAATATCTCAATCAGAGTCGGTGAAAACGAAATCATGATCACTCGCTCAGGAATTTGCAAAGGTGACATGACCGTCGCCGACATCATTACCATCGACTTTAACTGTCAAGTCGTTGCCGGTCATGGCCGACCCTCGTCAGAATCGATGATGCACATCGCCATTTATGAAGAAAGAGAAGATATCGCCGCCGTTGTGCACGGCCATCCACCGACAGCAGTGGCGTTTACGGTGGCTGGCAAGTCACTCGCTCAGTGCGTCATCCCAGAAGTCGTCCTGACCATGGGGACCGTGCCCACCCTGCCCTATACAACTCCGACCACAGACGATGTTC
>JAJRYU010000207.1 GCA_024275615.1 Planctomycetota bacterium | reverse complement strand
GGCAATAAAGGACTATGCTGAGGATTGCGTCACCATGTCCGTTGAAGATATGAAGCGCGGGCACCATGATCACTTGCCCTTTGGCTCGGGAGACATGGATTTTCCACCGATCTTCGAGGCTCTTGACGACATCAACTACCAAGGCCATTTGGTTGTCGAGTTGTCCCGCTCCAGCAGCACGGCACCGCAAACAGCGGCTCAATCGATGCAATTTCTTAATCAATGGCGGGGTAACTAGTTGCGCTCGCGACGTCGACTCTTGGAGTATCCGTGGAATCCTCCGTCCATTCATGGGTAGATATCCACCGTCCTCACCTCAAGTAAGCCGTGCCGGCAACCGATAATCCAAGAATCATGTCACCTGACCAATCCACACCCACGAATCTCGTCGCTGGCCAAGCCAATGATTGTGGCCCAGTGCTGATTGTTGAAGACGAACCAGCGTTCGCGCGAATTCTTCGAAAGCGCTTGGAGGCCAATGGTTATGAGGTTTTTGCCGCTACGGACGGCGAGCAGGGTTTGGCTCTTGCGAAACAGCACCGACCGGACGTCATCTTGTCGGATTGGATGATGCCGCGGATGACGGGCGTCGAAATGTGTGGTGAGATCCGCAAATGTTCGGAATTGGAGGGTGTCTACATCATCATGCTCTCCAATAAAGCAGACTCAAATCAGAGGGTCTTGGGCTTCGATCAAGGAGCCGACGACTATCTCCTGAAGACTTGCGAGTCTGGCGAACTTCTGGCTCGCATTGGAGCAGGCATGCGTATTCGCCGCATGCAAAAGGAGCTGATGCGCAGGGCTCAAATAGATGGCATGACAGAGCTCTACAATCGAACGTATTTCTTTCGACGTATTGATGAAGAATTGCGCCGAGCAGCACGCTATGACCACACAACAACGTTGTGCATGGTAGATCTGAACGACTTCAAGAGTATCAATGACGATTTCGGCCATCTGGCTGGCGACGCGGCCATCCTTCGTGTGGCAGAAGTACTGCGCGAGAATTGTCGAGAAACCGACGTCGTGTCGCGGTACGGAGGAGATGAATTTGCCATCCTATTTGTCGAAAGCGACAAAGCTGGGGCAGATCAAGTGATGAAGCGCATCGAGGACCAGCTTCGCAACCAGCCCTTTCCGTTCGAAGACCTCAATTTGTCCGTAAACCTGAGCTATGGTCTTGCGGAAGCTCGGCCAGAGGCGGCTCATAGCCCTGACGCTCTTGTGGCGGAGGCGGACGAACTTCTTTATGAAATGAAGAAGTCCAAGAAGGCGAGCGCCGCTATGGGTGCGGAACACCCCTCAAGAAATCTTGTGTAACGAACAGGTGCTCTTCGCCACTCAAAACCCCTTGTGAATTGCGCGGGGTGCGCAACGATACTCCACCATTTTTGCCAAAGCCAAGATGCCGAACTGACGTTCGGCGCTCCCGTTCGGGGGGCCCGGCCACACAGAAAACTCTTGCGAAGCGAACGGGCGCTGGACGTCAGTCCGGCATTTCTCTTATGCCTTGCCTTTGCTGACCAGTTTGCGGTTCTCATGTCGAGAGTCTTGGGGCGCACATTCAAGTTGTCAGGGCTGCTAGGAATTCACTGGGCGGGCAAGGGTTCTTACCAAGCAATCGATGAAAGTCTGAGGTGACAGCTCGATTGTGGACTTGGAGATCGAATCGATGGAGTTGCTGTAGCGTGAAAAGACGGGGATGTCTTGCTGCATGTCTTCTTGGTCCCCATGCAAGAGCACGATGCCGAGGCGTCCTGCTTCAAGTAAGTCTTGCGCTACATTCAAGAGCTCATAGAGAGCGGTTCCAGAGATCGAGAGGTCGAGAAGAAGAAGATCGGCAGGTGTCGACCTTGCCACGAGGTCATGGACCGCGGACTCCGGATGGGCGGTAAACTCAACTTCGAACGGCGTGTTGCGTAGCGCATGCCGCACTTTCTTGGGTGTTTCTAGGTCAGCATCGACAATCAAGATGCGAGGCTCCATAGCGAAGGCCTCTTTCATTGGCAAGAGGTCGAGTCGCTCTTCAATTTCATCACGGCTGACGGGTTTCTTCATGACGTCTATCATGCAAGACCCACAGCCTTCTTCGATGCCATCGGTCACATAGCTGCCATGGCCTGAAGCGAGGTGAAAATCAACCTGGAAAGAATCAATGACGGCAATGGCGCGGCCTAAGTCCATGCCATTGCGCAGGCGAGGGTGATTGTCATGAGGCAAGACAAGGTCGCTCAACACCCACCGTGGTTCCAGAGAGTGAGCGATTTCAAGTGCTTCCGCGGCTGTGGTCGAGACCACGACGCGGGCGCCAATAGCGCTCATGGCTAATCTTGCCGTTTCGATCAAGAGCGGATCTGAGCTGACAACAAGAGCGGTCTGACCTGGGAATGACGGGTCAATGGGATCTTGTTCCACAGGCTCTGATTTTGGCAACGTGAACACAACGGTTGTGCCATGCCCTTGGCCTCGGCTTTCGATGTGAAGTGTGCCGCCCATCATTGACAGGATGTCTCTGGCCAAGGTTAGGCCAAGTCCGCTGCCACCGAATCGACGCGAGTCGCCGCCATCGGCCTGAACGAAAGCCTCAAGAACTCGAGAAAGATCTTCGGTCTTCAAGCCAATGCCTTCGTCCGACACGCGAAACTCGACAAAACCCTTGTCGACCATGGGTGTTGCCGTCACGGTGATCGTGCCTTCGTCCGAGAACTTGATGGCATTGCCGACGGTGATGGACAAGACTTGAACCATGCGCATGTAGTCGGCATAGACTTCGCCCATGTCGCCAGCGCGTTCGATAACCAAGTTGATCTTCTTGTCGGACGCATCCTTGGCCAAGGCCGCCTGCGCTTCGCTCAGGAGCGATTCTACTTCGAACAACTCCGGTTCCATTCTTGTTTGGCCCGAGTCTATTTTGGCCAGATCGAGAACATCATTGATAACGCCAAGAAGGAGTTGTGCTTGTTCGTGGGCTCCTACAATGAACTCCATTTCCTCGTCTCTGTCCTCCGCCATGTCGTCGATGATGAGTTGAAGGTAGCCCATCATTCCAGAGATGGGCGAGCGAAGTTCATGTGATGTTGTCGACAGGAAATTGTTCTTGATACGATCCGCTTCGAGGAGCCTGTCATTCAGACGGCGCAATTCCCCTGCCTGGTCCTTCTCCATTTGAATTGCGACTTCCAGCTCCTCTGTCATCTTCTTCATTGCCCGCGCCTGTCGACGCATTTGTTCATGATTTTTGGCGTTGAAAATGGCTTCGGCGAGTATTTGCGCCAAGAGGTCGAAGACCTCTATTTGGCGGGCCTTGTCGCCTTGGGGGATAGCGAGTTCGATGACTCCCATCGTCTTGCCAGCGGCGATCAAGGGGAATGCTGCCCGTACGCCGAACATCTCATTGTCGATAGGCAAGCACGCGAATTGACTTGGTTCTCCCTGAGGGTCCTCGCAGACTTGATTCGCTGCAGAGTTGATAACGCTGCCCAGAAATCCTTCCCGAAGCGGATGGCAGACAATGCCCGATGTCCGTGTGCCAAATAGATGAAGGCATTGGTGTTGAGAACCGCAGAGCAAGCTATGTTCACAACTTGAACAAAACTGTGCTGGCGCACGCATCCAAATTCTGGCCTTGATGCCGAACACGACTTCCAGACCGACAATTGCACGCCTTTGGACCTCGGCTAGGTCCAAGCTCTCAACGACACTCTTTGCCACGCGGTGAAGATCGAGAAGAGAGCGTACAAATGCAGCCCGCTCTTTTTCTAGTTGTTTTACAGGCCGCAAGTCATGATGAACGGCGACGTAGTAGATCGTTTGCCCGCCGTGTTCTACTGGCGAAATCGAGACGAAAGATGCCAGGCGGCCCCCACCTTGAATATCAACATTGAGCTCGCCAGCGCTGGATTCGCCTTTTCCCAGATTGCTGCAGAAGTTGATGAGTCGCTGACGACTCTTGCCTTCGGAAAACAGCGTGTCATAGCGACAACCAATCACCCGGCGACGTTCCCAACCAGTTTTCTTCGTAAAAGCGCGGTTCGAATAAATGACATGCCGATCTGGACTCAAGACAATGACCGGATCACTGGTTCCATCCATGACGTGGGCCAGGATGCGCAGCTCGCGGTTTTGCAAATAGAGGCGCTCTGCCATGGCATTGAAAGCCACGGTCAACACACTGAGCTCATCTTCGCCATTGTCTTGGACGAGCCCGCTGAACTTCCCTTGCGACAAGTCTCTTGTTGCCCCAACCAAACTTTCGACGTTGTCAAGAAAGCGTCTGAGTCTCACGGTAGCCACCAACATTGCTGCACATGTGGCCACTAGGATTCCGGCGGCCATCAGAATGACAGTGCGTTGCTGGACGCCGAAGACATGTCGCAACGCCCCGTGGGCCTCAAGTGTCTCCAGGCTTTCGTTGATGTGCGAGACCACAAGAGTAGTGCCGACCATAATGACAGCAACGATGGAATTGAATGTCAGGCGAACTTGAGCCGGCAGAGAGCGTCTTGCGGCGAGAGTGTCTTTTGCCAAGAGAACAGCAAGCGGACTCAACAGAATGCAAGTAAGGAGTAGTCTTGCTATGAGGAGGGCAGAATCAATGGCGGCAACGGAGCTAGTCAACAGGATGAGTTGAACCGCCAAGCCGCAGAAACCAACAGCAGCTGTCGCTACCCTCATCGGTTCGTATTCTTCTTGATAGCGTTTGCAGTGTCTCACGGCGACGAAGAGGTACAGGGGGACTGCTGCCGCTGAAATGGCTTTGACGACGAGCAGCGCGGTGTCGCCGAAACTCGCTTGTGCCAGTGCCAGGGGCAACGCTATGGCCACAGCCGCGACTCCCAGTGCGATACGAGCGATGGACTTTGGTTTTGTCGAGCCCAGTGTGTTTCGTTCGAATTGTGACTTGAACAAGAGAATGGACACACTGAGGTTCACTGCAAGAAAAGTGACCAGAGTGACGCGACTGTTTCC
>JAJRYU010000206.1 GCA_024275615.1 Planctomycetota bacterium | reverse complement strand
TGAGGATGTCACCCCAAGATTCGGCATACGTAAGTTCCGAGTCCCTCGTCTCACCTGCGACCTCAAACTCCACTCTTGCTCTTCCCGGCCAGCCTTGCCCTCTGTACACCAGCGAACGTACATTTCTTGGATCGTCAACGCCCATGGTCTTGAGCATCTTCAATGTCCCACGGGTCGTCGGTGTTCCGGCGCAGAAACATGCGATAGTGAGACCGATGTTCTTGGCGAGACCAGGGCGAATCGCGGCTGCATTGGCGACGCCAGTGATGTCACATGGTTTGCCTGCAACGACGCAAGGAGACTTGGCATTCTCAACCAAATCGAGCTTGTCGCAGGGGCTTGCCGGCGCATAACGTGAGCCGGTTCGTTCAAGGATTTCGTCCTTGCTTGTACTCAAGACCGTCTCATTCAAGAATGGCACGTCCTTGCGAGCAGCAATGTGCAGGAGTCCCTCCATGCCCAATTCTTGGATGCAAAAAGCTGCTAGAGCTGAAGTCGCACCACCACTTGATGCTTTGAATCGAACTACCGGATCGCTGGAGTATCCTTCCCAGATTTCAAGAATTGGTCCCCAAGATTTGGCCAACTCATGTTGAAACTCCTCTTCACGATCCTTGGTATTGTGCTTAACACCCATGCCAGGACAAGCGCCGAGCAGTTCACTTTCAAGGGCTGCTGAAGATGGCGACTTGAGCTTAGGACGTCTTCCAGAATCCAGGACGTCAATAATCTCAACATTTTCCGGTGCCAAGTAGGCGCAGACACCGCAACCGCTGCACAATTGGTACTCAGCGACATCTTGAATATTTTGGATCTTGCTCATGAAGGTGTCTTTAGTGGCAGTTACACAGCCTCGGCGTCTCCGCTTGATCCTACAAATGTGGCGACGAGTTGCTGACTTTCTTCTGGATGTCAGAGCTCATGCTGCCAGTTGTCGCAAATTCTCCGATGAGACGCATCTGGTCGCGTGCACGCTTTCTTACATCGGCGGTCACCCGGTCAATCTTCTCTTTTGCAGAACTACGATCAGTCCACGTTCGCCACAATTCAGTGAGTACGGTTTTCTCGTCGAGGACGCGCGGGTCGATGACTGCGTCACTTAGATCGCAAGAGTCAAAAACGCCTTGCGCCTTGTCGCTGTAGCAAATGGTTGTTGTCGGAGTTCCGGCACAAATCGAGGCGATAGTTGAGTGCATCCTAGTGCCGCAAAACCAGTCCATCTTGCTAATGAACCAGCGAATCTCCTCGTGAGAGTAAACGGGTGGCAGAACGAAGATGCTGTCAGCGTGTTGTTGGGGCAAGATAAGTCTGAGCTCCTCCGCAGCTTTGCAATCTGATTCTGGAAACGCTTCCGTGAGAACGTGGGGGACTAAGCACACCTGACCGCCGGTCTCATCCAAGAATCGATTGATGAATGTCTCGAGCGTTCTGCGATAGTCAATCTTGAATCCGTAGTGAGATCGGGCTACTTCTGGTTGGTTGTAGATCAAGCCGCTCACGTTCAGTCCAATGAGCGGTTTGCCGTCGGCGCGCGCCGACCACTCTTGGAACTCTAGTGTCAGCCCTTCCTTGGGTTTTTTTGTTTCAAGGCCAAAGGCCAAGTCGACTCCTGCATGGTGGATTGATTCATCGAAATCAGAGCCGAGGAGTTCTTTGAGTATCTCGAAGCTCCTTAGGTCTCGGGCCCATGCCATTGAACAGCGTTTGACAACTTCGGCGGCACGTTGCTCGTTTGACTTGCTTCTGAATGGCCCATAAGTCTGCGGGAGAAGGATGAGTGGTCGATTGTTTTCTAATGCCATGGTCTTCCGAAGCAACGCGCCTTCAAAAGCTCTTTGGCCGTAGAGATCTGTGAAGCTGTCGCCAGCGGTGACGTCGAGAATTGCCGTCGCTTCAGCAAGTACCTTGGCCGCGGGATTGCTCTTCCGTCCGAGCCGTGCTTGAAGACGAATATTCCAGAGACATTCCGGGCGATAGAAGCGTCGCGAATTAACGGCACCACACAACTGGAAAGGGTGCTCCTTGCCTTCGAATTCAATGGTGCTTGGGCGCAAACCTCGACCATGGTCGAAGACGATGACGTCAGCTTGCGGGATAACTCTCAAGATTCCAGAGACGGCGCCATGGCAAAGTGCTGACACCCCGAGATTTCCCGTATCTGGAGCGGTCCCAAAGACACCAAAAATGGCTGTATTTCGATTCGACATTTCGGACCTAACGGCGATGCATCTTCAAATTCAAACGCGTCATCTGGAGTCTGTGCAATATTGCCTCCAGGCTATGATAGTTAGCTTGGTTTCAATTGAAAAGTGATTCACGAATCTTTCGATGAATTTCGATGGATATGTGTGTTGCAGTGTTCATGAATTACGCCAAGAAAAATGCGCCTCCGATATTACATTCGGAATCTTCACCGTTTGACTTAGGGTAAGCGCAATCTGTTTTGGCTTCTGGGTGAAGGTATGATCTCACTGGGGAGGGAGGACTGCAGGCTCGCGCCGTCTATAGAGTTCTGGGGAGCTGTTCTTGCACATTTGTCTGTTTTATTGCCTAAAAACAGTCTTCGGTGCAATAGCCTTGTAGTGCCCACCAGATTGTAGAACGATTATGCACGTTCTTGGACGGAGTGACAACTTCCTTGAGATATACCGCTACCTTAACATCGCCCATTGTTGCGAGCCCCTAAGTCAGTTCTTTGCGATATCCCATGGTCGTAACAAGCCAAAGAAACGGGGTGAGCATTGTCAAGTCAAGGTTGTTGCTCCGCCCTTACAACCAGCTCTTGTAAACTGTGGGGGAAGTCTCGAAGCCCATCCTGAGCCCCAGCAGCTCGAATTCTGAGGGGACTCAGGCGTTCTTGGTTTTCGCATCGGTCATGAACGATGAACGAGGGTGTGTCAGAATACTTCCGGCGGCGGCGGGGCGCTGCCGAACGCGCCACGAGTCTTGGTTATTGACTGGCCAGATGTTGCACCAAGACCGCCAACAGTTCCGGTCACAAAGTGGTTGTTGCGTATTCTCGTGCCGGAGCTGATGTCTGAGGGCGATGGGGTCGTGGTACCTGAGGAACCTTCAGGATCAATCACGGTCAATTTATAGAATACATTCTTGGACCAGTCCGCTGCCGTCGACCCCCAGTATCCATCGTAAACTGGTTGTGGATCGCTCAGAGCAACAAGGAATGGAACTCCCCGGAAGGAATTGTTGCGGAGGATGAAGTGGTGGCTGCGTGTTCTCCATTGGTTTTGATTTGGGTAGCCCGTTAGTTTGATGTCACAATTGACGATGGCGATCCCAGAATGTTCGCCGGTCGATCTTGTGAAGATCCCTTGTTGAGTGACATTTGAAGTTGCCTTTAGCCCGTAGACAATTACATCGGTGGGCGTGAGATTCGTTCGATCTTGCCAAAGATCCGAATGATAAGGATTACCGTTATTGTCAACGCCACCCACCTGGTTCCGGATTTCGCAATTCACAATCATTTTGACACCAGGAAAAGCGTCGGCATGAACCGTGTCAACAAGGCAATTTCGCGCTAAGTCAACTTCCCGGAATGCATTTACCATGTCTTTGGCCACGCTATCAGTTGCATAAATAGCGTTCCACCATGCCAAGCTGAAATAGACCCTCGAGTCGGAAGGGCCGTTGCCTTGCAAAACAACATTGTCTAGCCACAAGTAGTCTTCGAGCGGCGTTTTGGTCGTTACAGGTGTCTTCACCGTGACGTCCTTCAGTCGCAAATATTTGGTAGACATACCGCTAAATGAGTTGCCGCCAAACGGGTCGATCAACGCCACATCTTGAACAGTGACATTTGGTTCTGAGCTAATTGTTACCCAGGTCGTCGGCGTCAACGGGGCCGCGGCACCGTAGCTGGGCCGCATGAATTCGTATTGCCCAGCTCCCAGCAACACCGTGCCGCCGCTGGCGTAGTGGGGGGCTCCACCCAGAGTATTCAGTTCTTGAAGTGCGCGAAACGGCGTTGCAAACGGATTGGTGGGTGAGCCGTCGCCAGTTGTGTCATTTCCAGTTTTTGTAACGTGGACTATTCCCGAGGTCAATGTCCCAGCACCGTCCATAACTACTTCAAGGTCCGCAAGCACCCGAGGTCTTCCGTTCTTGGGGTAAACGACTGCGCGAATTGTAGCGATACCTTGCGTGAAGTCTGCAGGATCAACTGCAATCGTATATTCCCAAGTCTGGCTGTCAGGGTTCTTGCGAGTTTCACGAACGCTAACCCATTGGCCACCCTCCGCCGAGAATTCGATTCTATCAATCTGATTGTAGTGGAATGCGATGACACCTATGTGACCCTTGGATCTGTAGATTCTGCGTGGAACCATATCCCATCGCGCGATTGCCTCTAATGTCGAGTATTGCCCGGTTCCGACATCGCCGGGTTGAGGTGTTGCCCCTTGGAATCCAGTCCCAGGTATTAGTTTCGGCCCCGCCAAACCTGACGAGTTGACAATCGTTACTTGTTTAGGTGCAGAGATGACTCCAACATAGTCGTTGCTGAATGGGTCGAGTGTGAAGAAGAGTGTGTCGAAAGGCAGTCCCGAAAGGAACGGCCAACTTGGAATATTGAACACAGCCGCCGCGTTCCCGCCGTAATCAGTGAGTCCGTTGAAACCGGTGAACACCTGTGGAAGGCTGTTGCCATCGACTTGGTAGTAAACCCACGGCGGGCTCAGGGGAATGGTACGACCACTTGAGAGCTGATAGCCGTTCTCGGTTCCGAAGAAGCTGAAATCGACAAAGTACTGTGCAAACGGCTCACCAGACTCAATGGCAAATACCAAGGGGCTGCCGATGGGGGCTGTCTTGTTGACAAGAATCTGGACATTCCCCTGCCCATAGAGCATTGAAGATATTGCCAGCAATAATGCAAAAATCGTAGTCATGAAGAACCTCGTTCCCCTCGTTCGGTCGCATTCGTGAGTTTGGGACATACCGATGTCTCTCCTGGAATCGTACACGTTCTTCGTGACGTTGTTTGGCATAACGAACATAATTGGTATTTAGTTATCGGACCATGACGATGCTTGGCATGAGCGAATTAATATTCTAAAAGTATTTAAGGAGAAGGGGCAGGTGCCTTGCAAGTGGGCAGTTCCAAAATCTATCGGGCGCCCAGGGTGGCTTCGAACTATTTGGTTGTCGAGAATGGGAATTGTGAATTGACGAGAATGACATGAATCTGGTTGGAGTTGCAATTCCAGCACACAACGAAGAGGCGGTTCTTCCGATCTGCCTTCATTCGCTCCTTGAGCAGGAGTTTGACGGCTTCTTGAAGGTCGTTGTTGTCGCGAATGGTTGTGAAGACCAGTCCGCGAATATTGCACGAAACTTCGTTGGAAGATTCGAGGCGGATGGCCACGAATTGTTGATCGTCGAGACCCGAAAGCTTGGCAAGGCAAATGCCCTAAATCTGGCGGATCGCCAACTCCGCAAAATCGAAATGCGGCTATACATGGACGCTGATGTGACGCCGTCCGCAAATCTCGTTTCGGAGTGTGTTGCTGCACTTCAGCCCGGGACTGGAGTCTATTTATGTTCGCCCAAGAAGCTTATCGAATCGCCGGTCTCTTGGGTCAGTCGGTCTTTCGCACGGATATGGCAGAATTCGTCGGTAGTCAAGGACGATGTCTTGGGCGCAGGAATTCTTGCCATGAATTTGTGTGGAAGACAGAGGTGGGGTGCCTTGCCAGATGTTATTGCAGACGACGGATTTATGGTGAGTTGGTTCGCACCATCAGAGCGTGCCGTGCTTAGAAATGCGACCGCGACGTTGAGTCTGCCTGAGGGGTTCGTTGCGATGTTGAATGTATGTGCACGTTGGGATAGAGGCGGCATTCAGTTGAGGAGAGATTTTCCTTTCTTACCATACACCCAGAGATCAGCATCTTTTCGGCTTTGCGATGCACTTAGGCATGCATCATTGCTAGATGTCTTGGTATATGTTCTTGTGCGTGCGGGTTCCCGAGTGTTGGCGCACCAACGTTACTGGAAGAAGCGCCAAAAGTGGGAACGAGCAGAAAGGTGAGTGATAAACTGCGCCCGTTCTTTACGGGTGATTACATCATTCCGTCGAATGCCTTTGCAGCGTGACGAATTTTTCTCTTGTTGATTCGGTAGACAGCTTGAAGGACTCGTTGTAGAGACCTGCGGTATTTTTGATCTGTTCTTGCTGTTGGTGCCCATGAAGCGGCCGCGTTCCTGGCGTCGAATCGCAACAATCGAATCTGTGAGTAGGATTTTGGATTCTCTCGCAGTCTCGAAAGTACCTTTGAACCCTCTAATACGCTGAACTCATTGAAGCGGATCCGGTCGATAAATTCTTCGTGTTCTTCAAGAAACAGTGCTGTTTTTTCTAGGTCCACGCAGGTCTCACCGGGGAATCCCTTGAACATTGTGCAGCGAACACTGATTCCGGCTGAGTGGGCATTTCGAATGAAGACGGAGTTGCCCTCGACGGAAGATCCCTTCCGCATCTTGTCCAAGAGTGCCTGGCTTCCACTCTCCAAACCGAAACTTAGCCGACGAAGTCCTGCGGAGAATGCTTTCGCAAGCATGGGCTTGGAAAGACCGTTAATCGTGCGGTTATCCGCATGAACTGTTGCAATCCACTCGGCACCTGGGATCTCAGTTTGAATCTGCTCAATCAAGTCCGACCACAGCCTTACATTTGAGTTGATCTTCAGGTCTAGGAAAATGAACTTGTTTGTACCGTAGCGGCGAGACTGGACCTTCATCTCATGAAGAACCGATTCAATTGTTCGAGTGCGAAAAGTCCTCCCACTTGTGATAGCAATGTCATTGCAAAAAAGGCAACGAGCCCAACCACAGCCTCGGCCAGTCATGATCGGAACCACCGGATTTGCGCATCGATGCCACGGGTAGTCTGAAAAATCCGGAATTGGTATTTCGTCCAATCGAGGGAGTGGGGTCGACCGCTCAGATTTTTCTCCGTTTGGTAGGACCACGCCAGGAAAGGACAGGAGACTTTTCCCGTCGGCAGCTGCGCAGGCGATGTCGCTGATGATCAGATCAACCTCCGCCCCCACAATCGCAGTGATCCCCGGGATTTTTCGCCAGAATTCGCAGGTTGACTCGAAGTTGAATGCAGCACCACCGACGATTGTCGGTACGTTCACCGTCGCTGTCTTTCTACAGATTTCCACCACTGTCGGATAATGATTCAGGTAAGCAGAAAGCAAGAGCACATCTGGGGCTGCAGCCAAGATTTTCTCCATCATGTCATTGATTTTCGGATGCGGCCTGTTAACTGATGCATGGCGAATTGCGCGCGCCGTGTCTCGAATTGGTCGCAAGAGTGGGTCTGTAGACAAATGGAGTCTGCGAGCCAGATGATCCAAGTAGTTCTCAGTGCGTTCTCGAGTCTTCGCGGGCACGTCATGACCAAGCGGGGAATGAACCGTTACATCGATCCCACGTTGTCTCAATGAGGCGGCCAGAATGCCAACTGCTGGCGTTGGATACAAAGCGAAATTATTGAGGTCGACGATCGCGGCTTTCATTCCACACATCTTAGGGTGTCATGTGGCTAAGTGGAAATGATCGCGATAAAATGACGGTGCGGATGTTCCCGATTTCACGATGTTCTTAGTTTAGTAAGTTACAGGTGCCCCACGCCCTGAACGCCCGGTTTCATCTCGAATCAACTCAATTTCACCCCAACCCCGGTCTGAATTCGCAGCAGGCTCCAGATCACAGCGTCCAACGCCAAATCCGTCTTGAGACTGTGAAAGAATGGCAAGAAGGTAAATCTCCGGTGGAGCCATGGCTCTGAAAGGGCACGGGCAGCGTTTGTTGGGCGATCTGATGAGTTGATTGGAATCAGCGCCAGCTGGCGCTTCGGGCTGGTTGGATTATTTCTTTGATTGCTGCGCAGCCCAAGCCCAGGGCGTTAGCGTGTGAGCTTTCGACGTCGGTGTGGTGGCGACTTTCATCAGGACGTCTTCCAGGTATGCCTGGGGATTGATGTTGAGCACCTTGCAGGTGCCGACCAGTGAGTAGAGCACGGCCGCGGCGTGCGCGCCCTTGTCACTGCCTGCAAACATATAGTTCTTTCGTCCCAATGCCACTTGCCTGATGGCACGTTC
>JAJRYU010000205.1 GCA_024275615.1 Planctomycetota bacterium | reverse complement strand
GTAGAGTCTCGCATTTTCTCAAGCTTGTCGCGGACCACTCTCTTGACCTTGGTCTCGGCCACGCCGATGACCCAAACCGCGATCATGACCAAAACGCCGATAAATAGGCTCGGCAACAGGATCTGCCTCAGAAGCGATCTGCGAGGAGTCGTTGACGAGAGTTTTCGGCGCAGAATTGCCATAGGTCGCTACCTGTTGCAAAGGTCTATGAATGTCGATTACAGGGCAAAAAGACAACGTTGGAATTGATGGTCTATCAATGGTTTGTGTCACCCACCAGGGTTGACACTTCCCCCACGACTCCCTACTCTGAAGCCATATCTGGAGGGACGAGTGTGTTGATCTTTAATCGTGTTGCCAACGTCTATTTGGCGTGTTTCATTCTATCCTTTTCCTATCTTCCTTTCGCTTCGGCTCAAAGCTTAGAAGAGCGAGTCAAGACGTTAGAAGAACAAAACAAGAAACTGGTCGAAAGGAACCAACGCTTTGAAACTCAAAGTGCTCAAATCATGCAGCGTTTGCTGGAGTCAGAAAAGCGCAATACGGCACTTTCTGATCGATTGACAGCCTCCGAGCAGCATGGAGACTCCAAGAGCAATCTCATTCTGGAGACCATCGGCTCCATGATGGACGACTTGGGTACCGGCGGCCAAAGTGGCGGGGGCTACGGTGCAGGACCCATAAGTCGCTCCGGATTTGGCCTCCAGTTCTACGGAACAATCCGTTTCGAAGCGGCCTACAATGATTCTCGATTCAATCGCACCATTGACCCGCAGTGGGTTCGCCCTGAAGACGGCATTTTCGCCGGCAACAACGACGACCAATTCAATCTGAACGCCCGCCGGACAACCATTGGGTTGAACGCCGACATTGGCAGAGTGGGCGATGCTCGCGTGCGAGGCAAGATCGAGTTCGATTTTGCTGGATACAACAACGACAATTCCGAGTTCGGATCAGAATCTCGAGCGAACGTTCGTCTGCTTTTGGCTTACGTTGATTTTGAAATTGACAACTTCAGCTTTCGCTTCGGCCAAGATTGGGACATTTTGGCCCCCCTAATTCCCTTGGTCGACAACCAGCGAAATCTCTGGGACACCGGCAACTTGGGTGACCGGCGCCCCATGGCTCAGGCATTCTATAATGGTGGGAGCCGTACAGGAATCGCATACAGCATCGGCGTAGCTGTCGGCTTGACTGGCGCCGTGGACAACCTCGACTCCGACACGGGTTTTGGCAGTTTCCTGACCACGGAAAGAGACGGGTTCGATTCAGGCCAGCCGCACATACAGCTCGCTTTCGGCTTGGAATTTGATTCCTGGGTTGCTGGTGAACGCATCAATATCGGAGTATCCGGCGCCTGGGGAAGGCTGGAAACCGACACAAGGTTTGCCGGCGAGAACAAGTTCACCAGTTGGGCCCTGTCATTTGACCTTGTCGTTCCGCTATTCGCGGGAGCCCACATCAAGGCAGAAGGTTTCATGGGCCAAGCACTTGCAGACTTCCGCGGCGGCATCTCCCAATCACTCAACCTGACCACAGGCAAAGAAATCGATAGCATCGGTGGCTTTGGCGAATTCTACTGGCAGGTGAGCGACTTCTTCGGCTGGGGTTTTGGTGGTTCCATTGACAACCCAGACTTTGACGACCTCGACTTGGCCATGCGCGCTTCCAACTGGACCCTCTATGTTGCCAGTAGGTTTGATTGGGGCAGCGGTGTTCAAAGTGGGTTCGATGTTATCTTCTGGAAGACGCAATACGCCGATCGGGCCGATGGAGATGCTGTCAGGATCACGGCCTTCGTTGAGATGACATTCTAACGGTGCCACCCTATTTGGGGGGTTTTGGCACCATAGGATAGAGCTTAACCTCGTTGAATAGACCGCCGCCGCGATTGACTGCAAGAGAGACTTTCCATGTTTTCTTGAGTTGATAATCAACAGCAATCGCTGCGACGACGGGTGCCGTTGATGCGTCCTCGGTGGTCGACTTACACAGGCGCAACACACAGACGTCGCCGTACCACGAGAGCGCCAAACGGACTGCAGTGCCACCATCAGCGAGCGAGCGCACAAACCTCCATGATGGATCTTTGCCTTTCTCTCGCCGCTGACCAAAGTAAACCTCACATCCACCGGACTTGCGCTTACGAATCCCAACGACGATGCTCTCCTCGTTCTGACCCGCCAAGACACGTATCTCCATGGCGCCTTTCTTGAGAGAAAGTTCAGAACGTAGTTGCCAAGCATTGTCGGCTTTCCCGGCAAAAGCGCGTCTGGCAATTCCTTTCAAGTCTTTTCCGAAGATCTCGATGTCTGTGGTTATCCACTGATCTTCTTTGACGTCGTTGGAATTGACTACAACACCGGCACCTTCGACTCCGACACTTAACCCAGGACGATGCAAGTAGACGGCATTCCTCAAGGAGACAGCCTTTATCAGCAATGCAACTTCTTCCGAACTGTTCGTTGCCACGCCGATGTCACGTTTGGGCTTCTTCGTGAGTACGATCCTCAGACGATCCCCTGCATTTGTGTGGTCAACAACGCGTGTGACCTGATAGTAACCACTCTTTTTCGCCACGACCTCGATCTTGCCTAATCGGAGGTGTCCCTTCCATGGCAATTGTTTGGCAATCACTCCGTTGAGAGTAACCTCCGCGTCACGAGGCTCGACGTTCAAGTCGAAGAAAGGCGCCTTCGCCACTAAGACATCAAGGTCTTTCTTGGCCTGGTCCAATGTAGGAGAAAAAGACTCGAATCTTCTTATGTAGTTGTCGAGAAGATCAATTCTTTTGATTGGCTCTTTTTCCTCAGCAATGGCTTTCCAAGTCTTGGCCTCGTCGGCCCCCACGAGTCCCATGGACTCTCTGGCAATGACCTCGAATCTCTTCCATGATTTCGGCTGGGAGTGTTGCGTCGTTCGATAGATTTCTCCGAATTGAGCGAGCGCTTTCCTCAGCCCGTCGTATCGGCGTTTTTGCCAGAGGTCTTCGAAGATAGATTCGGCCTCGTGTCCTAGCCGCGCAACTCGTTGATCCAAGAGTGTAGTCATCTTCACTTTGGCTCGTTCCGCATCACCCATTGACAGTTTCTTGAGCGCGGCATGCCATTTCCTCAGTCCCTTCACGTACGAAGAGAAAAAGTCATCGCCTTCCCGCATCTCCAATCCTTCAAGAATCCCATCCACCACCACGTTGTTCTTTCCTTGGTTGATAAGGGAACGAACGGCGCCAAGGCGATCTGAGATTAACTGCAAGCTTGGACTAAAAGGGAAACGAGCCGGGAAAGACTCCAAGGAAGCTAGAGTTTCTTCATTCGCTGGCGCAACAAGTAGGTCCTTCGCGACCGCTTTCTCCTTGACGCCAAGATCTTGAGTTCGGGCTTGCTGAGAAAAGCCAGTCAAGCGTTTCACGAACGAGGGGATTGTCAACTTCGCTTC
The DNA here is from genome assembly GCA_024275615.1 of Planctomycetota bacterium. Taxonomy (GTDB): domain Bacteria; phylum Planctomycetota; family DRQF01; genus S139-23. The sequence goes on along the minus strand of JAJRYU010000205.1, from coordinate 788 downwards.
TTCATACTGCTCACTGAGTTCCTCGCACCGATTTCCCAGTCGGGCCCAATCTCGGCGGCGCCAAATCTCTTCGAGCTCAGAGCGACGACTTGCTTCACTATTTTGAAGCGCCGCGGCAACGTCGGCGGCCGCCAAAGAGGAATCCGGACGATCACCCGTTTCATTGTCGCCGCCAAGTCGTGAGAAACCCCAAGCTCCAGCAGCAAGTAAGACAGCGCCGCCGACAATGGCAAGAATGACCTTTTGTTTCGAGTTCCTCTCCGTGGTGGTTGCTTTTTTGGACTTGCGGTTCGTACGCTTGCTACGTCCACCGACATCGAGGCTGCTCGCCTGGGCATCGACGGATGCCGTCTGCGGACTTTCCCCACCAAGAAGCGCCTCCAAGTCGATCAACAAGTTCTCATAGGATTGATATCGGTCATCAGAATTCTTGGCCATCATGCGATCCAAGACCAGAATCACATCATTCGGAATGTTACCGACCAAGTCTTGGGGATTTGGAGCCAACTCATTGAGCTTCTTGTGAAGGACCTCAACCATGGTTGCGCCAAGGAACGGCTTGGTGCCCGTCAACATGCAATACATGCTGGAACCGAGACCGTAGATATCGGCCCGGAAGTCAACTTCGCGTCCCAGGGCTTGCTCCGGAGCCATGTATCCTGGGGTACCCATGATGCTGCCGGTCTGGGTCAAGTCGATGTGGTCAGGGTCACTGCGATCATGAAGACGAGCAAGACCAAAATCGGCGCTCTTCGCCTGAGCATCCTGTGGCCCTCGCGCATCACTGC
>JAJRYU010000204.1 GCA_024275615.1 Planctomycetota bacterium | reverse complement strand
TCGAAGGCGTCTTCGGACTCCTGGTCCTGAGCACGTCCATCGCGTTCAGACAGTTTGGTGGCCTTGAGTTCGGCGATGATTTCATCGATGGTCGTGGCTTCGGAATCGATCGGCGTCGTGCAGGGAGCACAACCCAAGCTACGATAGCGTTTCCCCTCTCTTGAGAAATAGAGCGGGACAAAGGGAATATCTTCTCGTTTGATGTACTCCCAGATGTCGATCTCGGTCCAGTCAAGAAGAGGGTGAACTCGCACGTGATCGCCGGGGGCAAAATCAGTATTGAACTGACCCCAAAACTCTGGTGGCTGATCGTGGGCATCCCAAGCGTTTTGATTGTTTCGCGGCGAGAAGTAGCGTTCCTTGGCACGCGTAGCTTGCTCATCTCGGCGAACACCAACGATGAGACCGCCGAACTCAGAAGCCTCGACTAGCTCGGTCAGAGGTTTTGTCTTAAGGGCTTGGCAGCAAACAACACGCCCCTGCTCTGGCCCCATTCCCTCCTTGAGCGCCGCCTTGTTTTGCGAGACGCGCAAGTCCAGACCCCATTCAACCGCAACCCGATCGCGAAAAGCGATCATCTCCGGGATTTTGTAGGACGTGTCGATGTGAATCAGGGGAAAAGGGACATTGCCCCCAAAAGCTTTCCGGGCCAACCATAGAAGGACACCCGAGTCTTTTCCGATCGACCAAAGCATGCCAAGGTTCTCAATTTTCGCGAAGGCTTCGCGAATGATGTAGATTCCTTGTGCTTCTATTTTGGATAGATGATCCAGTTTCTGCATTTGTTTGATCCGGCTTAAATTACCGCCGCCCCATCATCTTGGCCGACGTTCTGACCTCTGTGTTTACCTACCTTTGCTCCGAAAACCGCGCATTTTCCAAAAGTTTGGCAACCTTCTGTGCTTCAAGCACTTGCATGAAAATGCACTGGCGAATCGACTTTCATACCAGCGACTTCAATGCGAGCCCCTGCCGTCACTTGGAGCAGGAGCTACTGGCCATGGATTTTTCGATACTCCTTATAACGAAAGCCGAGCCATCCAGAAATCATGCCACTGCCGTAGCAGATTTGCCGCAGAGCGTGAACCCGGGCTGCGCGGCCGCGAAACCAGCCCAGGGGCCAGAAGAGACAGCCTCTGACGATACGATAGAGACCAAGGACGACCATGGCGAAAAAGCTCTTGGAGATAGAAAATAAGTCTCTTTCAATATAAGCTGAAGAGTTGCCGATTCGGAAGGCTCGCTGCAATATCCAGCCAGCATCACTGCGGGTTTCGGGGATCGACTCACTGACAACGGCTTCATTGGCCCAGACGATCCGGGCTCCGCCAGCATGAAGCCGACGGAAAAAATGGGTGTCACTTCCCCCGGTTTGGGCCATTTTTTCGTCAAACCGCAAGCCTGACTCCTGGAGCAGGTGCCAGGGAACCAGCGTATTGTTGGTGTAGGCACGATCAAGGACGGTCCCGGTCTTGTGTCTGGTATATTGTAGAAATCCGCCTTCTGACATCCATCCGGGCGGTGCAGAGGTGAAAACCGGGTTCACAGCACCGGTGACAATGTCTGCATCGTAGGCCTTGCGTACGCGCAAGAGTTCCTCCAACCACCCGGATTCCGGCACTTCATCGTCATCCATGAAAATGACATCGTCGGCGAGTCCCCGCGCAAGCTCCAGAGTCTTGTTGCGCGCGAAGGGAATGCCCCTGATCTTCTCAACACCATAGTGCAGAGGGATATGGAGGTTCTCAGCAAGAGAATCGATGATCGTTCGGGCGGATTCCATTGGATCGTTGTCAACGACCACAAGGCAAAGCTCCACGGGGGGCTGGCTGCGATAAATCTTGTCCAATGCCTGAGCCAGTTTCGTAAGCCCTTCTGGCCGCTTGCAAGTAGCGACCAGAATCGCAATGCGTCTTAGCTGCTTGGAATCACTCATCAAGATGACTATAGCATACGACGTCAGACGATTTCTTGGAGTTCTTCTACGTCTGACTCATTCTTCCTGTCCTTGATGTGAGCTGTCTCGCGTCCATAATGAATGGTTGAGCACATCGACGCCCAACTCGTTCGAGAAATCGAAACAGGGACTCTTGGCCGGGGCCGGAAGAACAGCAAGAAAACGTCTGACACTGTATAAAAAGCACCATGCACGAATCTATTCAAGAACTTGCTCGCTACTTTCCTGACCGATTCAGGCAAAGAGGCGCTCTGTACTTCAAACGTGGAGATGTCATCCGGCTCAAAGGAAGTGGCGAAACGTGGGACGCCACAGTCAGAGGATCAAGTGCATTCTATGACGTTTTCGTCGGCGACATTTTCTCTGAATCTCCCGATCTTGCTTGCGACTGCCCGGCCATGCGGCACTACGACATCTGTAAGCACATTTGGGCTGTGCTCTTGGCCGTTGACGAAAGATTGGAATCGCCGCCATCCAGTCACTCTCGCCAGCATCCCTGGCAGCAACTCGTCGAAGCTTCTCAGAATCCAGAAACCTCGGTCCGAAGGCCGACGCAATCATCGAAACTTCGCCTCCTCTATGTGCTTGGGATCTCTGAAGAGCCATGGATCGCAAAATATGAGTTGAAGGTTCTGGCACGGGAGCTCGGCAAGAAAGGAACCTGGAACAAGCGCCGGGAATACCGACCTTCTGATTTTGACCGCGCCTCGGATCAAGATCGAAAAGTACTGACCTTGCTCAATGGCGGTACCGTCTGGGGTACGCAAAGGCAATGGCGGACCCACTCAGGTTCCTTCGACATGGATATCCCAGAGCTCGAGGCCATCTTCGATGAGTTGGTCAAGACCGGGCGCATGTGGTTTGATGAGGACCAGATCGACACGTCCCCACCACTCAAATTCGACTCGGCCGGTGCTTTTACTCTCAGGATCACGTTGTCTCGCGACACCTTGCCTCCATTTCAGACACACTTCGTCAGGAATGAAGAAGTGATCCCGATCGCTAAAGTCACAACCCATTTGCCGAACGGCCATTTCTTGGCCGAGGATGACCAGCTGGTTCGCGAGTACACCCCCAAGGTTGCTGAACTCTCGGTCGACAAGTTGATTCAAACGAAGGGCATCGATCTGCAGCCCGGAGAAGTAGACGATTGTTTTGTTGCGCTCCAAAATACCCCTCTCGCCACGGCCGTAGTGCCACCGGCGGGCTGGACAATTCGACCCGCAGGTGAAAACGGTCCCCAACCCATCCTCAGCATCTCTGACAGATCTGGCAATCTCTTGCAAGGCACGATCTCTTACGATTACGGCGTCGAAATCGCCGATCCGAAAGAACTCAAGAGTCTTGTCAACGTCGAATCTCGTACAATCACGCCCCGTGACTTTGAAAAGGAAACAACACTGCTCCAAGACATCTCGAACCTAAAAAGTGTCGAAGAAACTAGCTCCGCGCACGAAGTCTGGGTTCAAGCGACACGTCTTCCCAAGTTGGTTGAAGAATTCCACGACAAGGGCTGGGTTGTCCGAGCCGGAGGTGTATTGCAAAGAGCGTCAACTGGCTCGCAAGCCAAAGTATCATCAGGTCAAGATTGGTTCGACCTTCATGGTGGCATCGCCTTCGGCAGCCAAGTTGTCCCCTTCCCCCAACTCCTCGCTGCTTTGAAAGATGGCGCCAAAACCGTTCGTTTAGACGATGGCAGTGAAGGTGTTCTTCCAGAGGCATGGTTGAAACGTCAAGGGCTCTTAGAACTAGCGGAAGAAACTGATGAAGATCAATTGCGTTTCACTAGCTCACAAGGTCTGCTTCTTGACCTTCTTCTCGATGAAGCGCCCCAAGCCGATCTTGACGCCAAATTTACTCGCTGGCGACAGGAGCTACGTTCTTTCAAAGGTGCCAAGCCCGCCAACGAACCTCGTGGATTCACTGGTGAACTGCGTGAATACCAAAAGGAAGGTGTCGGTTGGATGAAGTTTTTGCGGCAATTCGGTTTCGGCGGCTGCCTTGCTGACGACATGGGATTGGGAAAGACCGTCCAAGTCTTAGCCGACGTGCAAACGCGTAAGATATCCAAGAAGACAAAGGGGCCGACCCTCGTTGTTGCGCCCCGTTCGGTCGTCCACAACTGGATCACGGAAGCGAAGCGCTTCGCGCCAAAACTCAAAATCGTTGATTACAGCTTGGCCGACCGCTCCGACCACTTGGACAGCATTCCGAAATCCGATCTTGTCGTCACTACCTACGGCATTATCCGACGCGACATAACACATCTCCGCGAAATTGACTTTCGCTGCGTCGTTCTTGATGAAGCACAAGCGATCAAGAATGAAAAGTCCCAAACAGCAAGAGCCTGCTTGCTCCTACAGGCAACAGAACGACTGGCGCTCAGTGGTACCCCCATCGAAAACCGCATTGAAGAGCTGTGGTCCATTTTCGAATTCCTCAATCCAGGCATGTTGGGATCGGTGAAAAAATTCGCCGAACTCTCCGGAGATGACCCAGAAACGCGAGCCAAATTAGGCCGCGCGCTGGCACCTTTCATTATGCGCCGCACCAAGGAAGAAGTGGCCACCGATCTTCCTGAGAAAAGCGAGCTCATCTTGGAATGCGATCTCGGACCTAAGCAGCGGAAACTCTACGATGAACTACGTCGCCACTATCGCGCTTCCTTGGACAAGACGATAGAGACCCTAGGATTCCAGAAATCCAAGTTTCAAGTCCTTGAAGCTCTCTTGCGGTTGAGGCAAGCAGCTTGCCACCCAGGGCTCATCGACGAAAAAAGAAGCGACGAGGCCGCCGCTAAGCTCGATCTGCTTATGGATCGACTGGAAGAAGTCGTTGCTGAAGGTCACAAAGCTCTGGTCTTCTCGCAGTTCACCAAACATCTTGCTCTGGTCAGAAAACGCCTGGAAGCTGCCAACCTGGACTTTGAATACTTGGATGGCGCCACTCGAAAACGCGGCGAGAAGATTGATCGCTTCCAAACAGATCCAAACTGCTGTGTTTTTCTCATCTCCCTAAAAGCTGGAGGCACGGGGCTCAACCTCACGGCTGCCGACTATGTCTTCATCCTCGACCCCTGGTGGAACCCGGCGGCGGAGGCTCAAGCCATTGACCGTACCCACCGCATCGGCCAAACGCGCCAAGTGTTCGCTTATCGCCTCATCGCTCGTGATACCATTGAAGAAAAAATCGTCGCCATGCAAGACGAAAAGCGCGAACTCGCCCGTTCAATCCTCGACGGAACCACTAAGACTCTCAAGGACCTCACGGCCTCTGACCTCAGCTTCTTGTTGGAGTAAAAAGGCAATACCGGTTGTCGAAGTAGGTATTATGTTATTGAGCCTCAGACGCCCCTGTTCATGAAGCCAAGGAGAACTCATGTCTAGTGTTGTTCACGCCGAGCGCACACGAGTTTTGACGGCCTCCAAGGCTGATGTCTGGCAGTGGATGATCAATGCTGAACACTTGGAGCTATTCACCGCCAACGTCTTTCATTCTTCCGCCAAGACCGACTCCACATCTATCTGTGTCGACACGAAGATCGACATTGAGCACACTTTCGGCCTCATCAGGGAACTCCGTGTCGCGAAGATCACACGCTGCACACTTGGAGACTTAGCTTGGGGCGAAGCCAAGGCAGGGGGCGAAGACTGGTTCCCCCATTCTCAAAGATTGCGTCTTGT
>JAJRYU010000203.1 GCA_024275615.1 Planctomycetota bacterium | reverse complement strand
TTGGAGAAAGGCGAAGAAGTGTTTCTTGCCGTGCCCCAAGATGCGGCGCCAATACCTCTTGCCGAGACGAAAAGCAAGAAAGTCGACGTGTCAAAGATCAAGGCGGCTCCTAAGAAGACCGCCCGCGCAGCGATGCGGAATCTAAACGCCAAGAATCAAGGTCGGGCGCGTCGAGGCAAACCAGGACGGAAGATGCCCGCTGGTTTGATGGAGAAATGGAACAAGATGACTCCAGCAGAAAAGGCTGCCGCGCGCAAGAGCAGAGGCAGACCCAAGTCTTCCGGAGACACAGAGTAATGCCAATTGCGGAAATCAAGGATCTCTGCAAGGTCTATACCATGGGGACCAACAAGGTCCACGCCCTTAGAAACGTGGATTTGAGTTTCGAGCAAGGCGAGTTCATTTCCATTATGGGGCCGTCTGGGTCTGGAAAATCAACCTTGCTGAATCTTCTCGGATGCCTAGATCGGCCGACGAGTGGTCAGTATCTGCTTGGTGATCAAGACGTCGCCAAGATGAATGACGATGCACTTTCGGCGATCCGGAGCGAGATGCTCGGGTTCGTATTCCAGTCTTTTAATCTACTGCCTCAACTGAATGTCGTTGAGAACATTGAAGTCCCCTTGTTCTATCAAGGGGTGCCAGCCAGCGAGGCGCGCCGACGAGCCACTGAATTGGCGGGTAAAGTCGGCTTGGGCAGTCGTTGTGATCACAAACCAACCCAGCTTTCTGGTGGCCAACAGCAGAGGGTTGCCATCGCACGTGCCCTTGTCAACGATCCAATCCTAATTCTTGCTGACGAACCCACAGGGAACTTGGACAGCAAGACCGGCGAAGAAATCATGGTGATGCTCCAAGAGTTGCACGAGACTGGAACAACGATTGTCATGGTTACTCATGAAAATGAAGTCGCAATGAATGCCGAGAAGGTATTGACGTTTAGGGATGGTGAATTGGTCGATACAAAAGCTGGGAACCTGGCTTCCAGAAGAGGGTCAGCAGTTCTATGAACAGCTTTTTTCGAACTGTGGGGCTTGGGCTTCGAAGCATCCGCCTGCACTTTCTCCGTAGTGTTCTGACAATGTTGGGCATCCTCTTTGGAGTTGGCAGCGTCATCGCCATGCTAGCCTTCGGCGAAGGCACGAGTCAGGAAGCCCAAGATCAATTGAAGAGGTTGGGTAGCACCAACATCATCCTAAAAAGTGTCAAACCCACCGACACAGCATCCAGTGCCGGTGAAGGGCAACAGCGTACGATAAGCTATGGCCTCAAATACGACGATGCCAAGATCATTCGCGACACGATCCCCAATGTCAAAGTAGTTGTTTCCGCCCGGGACTACCCCAAGCCTTTACGGTTCAAACAAAGAGGGGTGGATGGGAAAGTCCGTGGAACGGTACCGTGGTTCCCCGAAGTCTCGAAGTTGAAGATTCTCCAAGGTCGTTTTTTCGCCGACATTGACGAAAGAGACCATATGAATGTTTGCGTCTTGACACCGACCGTTGCACGCAAGCTCTTTCTTCACGAGTATCCCATCGGCAAGATGATCAAAGTCGATTATGACCCATTCACGGTCATTGGTGTAATTGAAGAAAAAACCGGCGTGACAAAAGAGGACGGCAGTCCCACTGAGACGAATTTCAACACGATTTACATTCCCCTCAGCTCATCGCGTGTCTACCTTGGCGAACAAATTGTCGATCGATCAAGCGGATCATCAAGCCGTGAGGATGTCCAACTGCATGAGATTCAAGTTCAAGCCAATGAACTGGAAGACGTTCTGCCTGTTTCCCAGAGTATCCGAAGGGTGTTGGCATTCAATCACCCGAACAATGATTACGAAGTCAAAGTTCCCCTGGAGTTGATTCGAGCGGCAAAAGAAAATGCCAGAATGTTTGCTGTTTTTCTGGCTTTGATCGCCAGCGTCTCCCTGCTTGTTGGTGGGATCGGCATCATGAACATCATGTTGGCGTCGGTCACTGAGAGGACCAGGGAGATCGGCGTAAGACGAGCGCTCGGGGCCAGACGTAAGCACATCATCGCCCAGTTCTTGGTCGAAACCGTGACCCTATCGTCCTTTGGTGGAGCTTTGGGCGTCCTGGTTGGTATTTCCGCGCCGCCTGTGATTGAGGCGACCATGGGCCAACGCGCCATTGTACGCATGGAGTTTGTGGTCTTGAGTTTTGGCGTTTCCGCGCTGGTGGGTGTCGTCTTCGGTCTGTATCCTGCAATTCGAGCGGCCTCTTTGGACCCGATCGAAGCGTTGCGCCACGAATAGCGCTCTTTGACGAGGGGCAATTGGCTCATCTGTGACAGCAGGATTCGACACGAAGGACCTTACGCCAATGAATCACACTTCGCCTTCTCCAAGGTCTGTCCCCAGATCGGCTGATCGTCTGTCATGAGTGAATTCTGGCTGACGGTAGGTTGGTGTGTCATTGTCGTCTTGTTTTTGGTTTCGGCGTTCTTTTCTAGTTCTGAAACCGCGATCATGGGTGTCAATCGTCTGCGCTTGCGATCGCTCGTCGAAAAGCGCGACAAGAAGGCGGTACGCGTGGAAGCGCTCCTTTCGGATCCCGGGCGTTTGCTCTCTGGGATTCTATTGGGAAACAACTTTGCCAACGTCCTGATGGCGTCCCTCTCTACGGCGATTGCCGTGACTCTCTGGGGTGATTTTGCGCCGCTCTATGTTAGTCCCATCCTCACGCTGCTCTTGTTGGTGTTCGCTGAAATTGTGCCAAAGACTCTTGCTGCACGCCGCTCATTGTGGCTGGCACGTATCGTCGCCTCGCCTCTTGATCTCTTCATTCGGCTGACCATGCCATTGACGTGGTTTACTTCAAGGATTGCCAGATTTGTCTTGTCGCCGATGGCTCTGGACGAAAACCAAAAAAGCGCGGCCGTGGAACCCGAGGATATTATTGCCATGGCCCAAGTCGGAGGCGAGGAGGGTACCTTCGGAGATATGACTCAGAGCATATTGCACGGCGCCTATGAATTCGCAGTCACCAGTGTTCGCGATGTCATGGTGCCTCGCCACGAGATGATCTGTTTGCCTTTCTCTGCCGGCGTGGCAGGCTTCGTCGAAAAGATTGCCGAGGTGGGGCACACGCGTTTTCCGGTATATGGTGAAAGCAAGGAAGATATCTTGGGGACTCTCCATGCCAAGGACCTCTTGCATCGGCCGGGTCACCCGGCTGATGTCAAAGAACTAGACGAGATCATTCGCCCTCCCGTGTTTGTGCCGGAATCGACGAACCTGGGCCAAGCACTGCGGCAAATGCAGGAATCCAAGGGTGAGATGGCCTTTGTTGTTGACGAATATGGTGGGCTCGAAGGCCTTGTGACCCTCAAAGATCTGATTGAAGAACTTGTCGGTGAAATCGAAGACGAACACGACAAAGTTCGGAATCGACGGGTCGACATGATTAGACCTGGCTCACTGATTGCGGACGCTACCGTGACACTGAGATATTTGAAGCGAAAAAGCGGGCTCGACCTGACCGATGGCAGCGCAAGGACCTTGGGCGGGCTTCTCGTCGAACAAGCATCTGAAGATCTTCGGCTCGGCAAACAGATTGATTGGCATGGTTATCATCTGACTATCTTGGCAATGAATGGCCGTTTCCTCAGCAAGATCAGAATCGACTGGGAACCATAGGTCGAGGCCTCTGATTGGCGATGAGACAATGAGTATCGCCAGCAACCTTGAGAGTGACCGAGGGTAGTTCATGAGCGCCTGGCCAGAATAAGACAAGCGGCAAACTCATGGGTGGCAGCGAACAAGAAAAGGGGCGCCCCATATCAGGCGCCCCTTTGATGATCTAGTTGACGAAGATGCTCAGATAGTCACCGTTTGCGCCATCGGCCGAGAGACCGACAATGGTCGGGATCATCGTGCCCACGGTCAACGACGGCAAGGGAATGCCGGTGACGGGAGTGAGAACGCTGGGCAATGTGCTGTTTACCAACGCGCTCAAAGCGGACAAGGCGCCGCTTACATCAACACCGGGCATACTCGTGACAGACCGAACCAAGGCGCTCGACGCTCCCGGTACGAGGTCAAGGGTTCCGGCTACCAAATTGACGTTTACCGTCAACGCTGTCGTTGCACTCGCGGAAAGACGAAGCGCTGACACTTCGTAACCGGGCGAAACTTCAACGAGAACATCGATGACACTATTTGACGTGTGCAGCGCGTAGTTGCTCGTGCCGCCAATGTTGTCAATGGTAACGATCGGTGAGAGGTTCTGGTGCACACTTAGGCGGACAGGTGATGATGCTTCGAAACTATCGAAACCAACACCGGGGAAAGCCAAAGCGAATGAACCGGCATTTGCTGGAATCATCGTTCCACCAACGGTGAAACCCTGATCAATTGTTGCTTCAAGGCTTCCAGCTTCAGTGGATGCTGCAAGGATCTGATTCAGCATATCGTCGCCAACACTTCCGGCCGCGATGTAGGGCTGAGTCGTACCCGGGACGTTCGGCCCAAAGACCGGCAACGCGGAGGGGGTTTCGTAGAAGTTGCTCAACATGGGGGCACCGGGAGCGACGGCGTTGGCTTGGGCCCCGGCAGCATAGCCCAGGGTCATAGAGCCGGCAGCAACCGAAATCGAAGACGGAACGAAGCTGAGAGTGATGTCAGTTCCCTGTGGTGCAAGGTCAACACTCTGTGGAACAGAGTTGAGGGCCGTGTCAATCAGTGGTGGAAGCAAGGGACCAATCACAGCAACAATTGTTCCCTCGATGACAGGAGTCAAGAGGCCCAAGATGATCCCGGAGGAGGAATTGAGTGACCCTGAGAAGCTAAGGGCGGCTCCATTGACGGTTGCTGTTTCGTTAGCGCTCGTTGTTACGAACATGCCACCGACGATGCTGGGGATTAGGTCAACACTGACAACAATGGACGTGGCGGTGTAGGTGCCCGTATCGGTGAATGGAAAACCGAAGACGGTTCCGGCAATGTCGAAGACAATGACCACGTTGTTGATTGTGAGTTGAGAGTTGATCGCGCCCGGTATGAAAGTCATAGCAACATCAATGTTGGGATCGTAAGTGACACTTTGAATTGTTGCGGTGGCCGAAGTAAACGGGATACCAACCAATGGAATCGGTGGAATGTTAGAAAGAGCAGGGGATAGATCGACTTGGGCCAACGCCGCTTCAATGCCAGTTTCCAGGCTAACCAAGATCGGCTGTTTCAGATTGATGGCCAGGGAATCTGTGGGGGGCGTGGTCAAGGTGCCACCCATGTTGTTGATCACGCTGGAGGTGTGCCCGAGTTTCTGACCCATGGCCGAAGTGATTTGGAATTCCACCTCAGTGACAACGGCCGCCGCAGCAGCGCTGCCAGCGAGGGTGTTGCCGGTTGCAGTCGGTCCACCGGCGACGGCAAAGTTGGCTGCTGTAGGGCCATTCAATGTGGCTGCGTAGTTGATCGGATCGGAAGTGTCAAAGGCGCCTTGTACATGTGAAGTCACATCAAGGTCAAAGACATCAATGAACACAGAACCTGTTGCGCCACCTGTTGTACCTGGGAAACCGTAGCTGAGTTCGACTTCGTAGGTACCAGGGAGATCCGCTGTTAGGGTTGGGAAAGCCGAAGTGTTGCCAGCGATTTGGGCGTTGTGTCCTAGGGGGCCGTTGATGATGCTCCAGTTCAGAGCCAAGCTGGGTGGCAGGGTTCCCTGGCTAAGAATGGCGCCGCCATCAATAGTAATGGGTTGATCGACGTACCCGGCGGTATCAACACCGGTTTCGACGTGCCGTGTAAAAGTGACACTTGCTTGATTCGACGAACCGAATCCGCTGGGATCAGTCTGGTCGTAGGTAAACATGTACGCAAAATATGTTGAACCCTCGAAAGAAAGATCGTCCAACAGTGGAGCGAACAACTGGTAGCTTCCAGCGGCACCGATGAGTTGGTTTTCGAATATGATCGTTGTTGCGTCAAAGCCGATGGGAATGGTGTAGCCGAGAATAGTCGTCGGGCCCGGATCCATGGAGAAAATGATCGTTCCCCAAACCAAAGGGGTTGTTGTAGCGGAAACTTCCATGACGCTGCCGATTGCGGCAACGGCAGTGTGTTCGCCATTGAAACGGAGATCAATGGGGGTCTGGGCTGATACTGACCGAGCTGTGATGAGCAAGGTGGCAGCAATGAGAGCCCACGTGAAAAACTTCGACATGGTTTGTCAAACTCCAGTTAAACAACAGGTGCATGCGAGACACGCTTTCCGACCAAATTGGCGGAGGAACGCATTCACTTTTTCTTGTCTGGTACATCGTGGCAAACCGAGGTGGCATATCTTGTCAGATCTTCGTGCCAGCACAGTGGGGCAGGCATCCTGATCGCAAAAAATCCAAATCGGCCAAGTTCGCTAACAGCCGGGATTATAGAGAAGTTACGTCCAACAGCCAAAATGCTAAGTTATTGCAAACCGTGATTCGCTAAAATGTGGTATCCCAGGCAATCTGGCTGGTCAGATTCATTGGAAACCCCTCTAACAGCAGGATTTGAGACAACTCAATGAACCAACCGAACCATGAAAGTTATCCCCCATCGAAAGATTGCGCTCGTCGTGCGCATGTCAAATCGATGATGGAATACCACGATTTGTACCGTGAGAGTGTTGAAGAACCGGAAAAATTCTGGGCCGAACAGGCTCAGTCTCTCGTTTGGACTCGTCCCTTTTCGAAAGTTCTGACTTGGGATTTCGAAAAAGCGCGTGTGCGTTGGTTCGAGGATGGAGAGTTGAATGTTTCCGTCAATTGTCTTGATCGCCATGTTGATGCAGGCAAGGGTGATCACTGTGCGATTATTTGGGAGGGCGATGACCCCCAAGATGACGAACACATTTCCTACAGTGAACTAAGAAGACGCGTCTGCCGTTTCGCCAATGTCCTGCGCAAGCACGGCGTCAAGAAAGGCGACAGGGTTTGTATCTATTTGCCAATGGTCCCAGAACTCGCAGTTTCCATGCTCGCTTGCGCGCGTATTGGTGCGATCCACAGTATCGTTTTTGGTGGTTTCAGCGCGGAGTCCTTGAAGAATAGAATCCTTGATTCTACGTGCTCCATCCTCATCACAGCAGACGGCGGCGTCAGAGGCGGCCGGGTATTGCCACTCGGAAAAATTGCCACTGATGCTGTTGACGGCGTGGACTGCATCCGCAAGAAAATCTGGGTTCAATGCACAAACACACCATGGAAAGAAGATCCTGAACGGGATCTACTATGGTCGAGGGAGATGGAAAGTTCCGACATCAGCGACTTCGCTGAACCGGAGCCAATGAACGCCGAGGATCCTCTCTTCATTCTCTATACTTCAGGATCAACTGGAAAACCAAAAGGACTGGTGCATACGACCGCAGGCTATCTTACCTATGCCGCCTACACCCATAAGATGGTTTTCGATTGGCAAGAAGATGATATCTATTGGTGTACCGCAGATATCGGGTGGATAACCGGCCACTCCTATATTGTCTATGGCCCGCTTGCGAATGGAGCGACCACAATGATGTTTGCTGGGGTTCCAAACTACCCTGACGTCGGTCGGTTTTGGGATGTTTGTGACAAACACAAAGTCAGTATCTTTTATACCGCGCCGACGGCAATTCGGGCCGTCATGCGACACGGCGATGATCCAGTGACTGCACGTTCTCGTCAGTCCCTGAGAATTCTTGGCACTGTCGGCGAGCCCATCAATCCAGAGGTTTGGCGCTGGTATCACGATGTTGTCGGCGAAGGACGTTGCCGCGTTGTAGACACTTATTGGCAAACAGAAACTGGAGGCATCATTATCTCTCCGCTTCCAGGCGCGACGCCAGCCAAGCCGGGATCGGCGACTTTTCCTTTGCCGGGAGTACGTCTGGCCCTTATGGATGAATCTGGGACAAGAATTGATGGCAATGACGTCAAAGGGAATCTATGCCTGACATTCCCGTGGCCGGGGATGGCGCGGACAATCTATGGCGATCATGAGCGCTTCATTCAGACCTATTTTAGTACCTACCCTGGGTCCTACTTCACCGGCGATGGATGTCGCAGGGATAGTGATGGCTACTATTGGATTACCGGCCGCGTGGACGACGTCATCAATGTGTCTGGGCATAGGCTGGGTACGGCTGAGGTCGAGAGTGCCTTGGTGACTCATGATGCCGTCAGCGAGGCGGCCGTTGTGGGAATGCCTCATGAAATCAAAGGACAAGGCATCTATGCCTACGTCACTTTGAGCGCCGGCGTGACCGCTGACGACGCTCTCAAGAAAGAGCTGGTGCAAACCGTGCGTACCGTTATCGGGCCAATCGCCTCCCCTGATTGCATTCAATTCACTCCTGGCTTGCCGAAGACAAGAAGCGGCAAGATCATGCGAAGAATTCTCCGCAAACTCGTGGAAGGGGAGGAAGAAAAACTTGGCGATATCTCGACACTGGCTGACCCTCAAGTCGTCGATGAGCTGTTAAAAGGGCGCCTTCTGTAGTGTCAAGAAAGCGTAGCCGCAAAGCTTCGGGGCCAGCGGGAATCATCTTGGTGGACAAACCCTGTGGCCCAACGTCCAGGGACATTGTCAATGAGTTGCGGAAAAGACTCGATCTTCCAGGGCCT
>JAJRYU010000202.1 GCA_024275615.1 Planctomycetota bacterium | reverse complement strand
AAGACCAGTCGGCGCCGCCACTCGACCCGGCATGGCAACGTTCGCGAGCAATTGCTCCGTACCGTTGTTTGGATCAACATCGTAGAGTTCAATATTGACGCTGCTGGCTGGCCATTCCGCACTGCCAATATTGTGAACCGTTAATTCCAATGAGTTCGTCGTTGAATTGACGACGAGATCGTTCACGCCAACGGCCAAATCCGGCCTGAGATTGGCTGGAGACGTGCTGAGCGTCAACACGGTCAAGTCGATGACCACGAGCTGCCCGGATGGAATATTTGGGATGGTCACGCTGTCACCAGCTCCCGTAATCGTAAACGGGATCGGAGGAAGAGATGAACCGGCATCGATCACATCGTCCGCATTCGCATCAACACCCATAACCAGCTGATAGGTCCCCGCAGGCAAGGATCGCCAAACTCGCAGATTCAAACTTTTTGCAGCAGCAGCAAAATTGAATACCAAGAACTTGCCAACTTTCGTATTGGGCGTCGTGCTCGGCCGGATGCCGTTACAGAGAATTGCCACATCTGGATCACCCGGCCCTGCTGCTGCGTTTGACCAATTGACTGGATAGGTTGGAGTAGCAAGGACCCAAGGAGTCCCAGTTGGGCTGCTATAGAGAGCGTGCATCGCGTTGGGCGGAAACAGCAAACGATCGGTGTATGAAACAGCGGTAGTCGACAGGGGAAAGAGACTACTCGTCCAAGTTGCGCCCCGATTGTACAGAGTCTCTAATCCACTCTTGTCAGGGTTGACAAAATTTGTATCCACGGCATTCATGTATTTCACGTACTTGTTGCCGTAGTCACCCAAGACTCGCGAAAGGGCTTTCCCCTTGATTCCCATGACGTTGACCAGTTCTTCGCGTCCAAGAAGACCGACCTTGGTGGCGACTTTCTTGAACAGAAACGCTGTCCACGCAGGGCTGCCTTTGACTGCGTTCTTGTCAGGCACGACCGGGTTGGCAACGGTCGGATCCAAAAAGTTGATCAGAGCCGCCAAGGGCTCCAGAAGTTTCTTCCTGTCTGCCTTGGGCAACTGGGGGTTCTTGCGGAAGGAATTCAGCATGGCAAAATAAAGTTCAGTAGAGTTTGCGCCAAGTCCACCGCCGAAGAGTTGGTTGTTCGTCCACCATTCATTGCCATCGCCCATCTTGCCGTCAACGAAATCGACTCCGACTGGAATAACACCTAAGGGCTTGGGCTGAGCATACCCGCTTGCCGGGTTCATCGCGAGATCACTCCAAGCCCGGCAATACTCATAAAAGAGTGCTCGCACTTTCGGCGAGTTGTTGTAGTCGAGAAGGCTCAAGCCTGGGGTCAGCACTTTCATGTTGGCCGAAATATCCATATCCGGATTGGGTACGTTGCCGCTCACTCCTGTCTGTACTTGATGAGAGCCATACCAGAAGGAACGAAAGTGTCGCCATGACGAAAAACCGCCGCTTCGGCTAGTCCACGCTCCGGGTCCCGGCTCGTCCATGTTACGGATCGTTCGCATTGCGAATTCCAAGTAGTTTGGGTCGCCAAAATTTTGCGCGATCAAGAAGAACAAAGGGTAACTGGTGAATTCAGCTGAATGCTCCGGATCCATCACATGGCCCGGCACCGGATCAACAAAACCCTGATCTTGGTCGACAATAGGGTCTCGAAGGACCCTCTCCAAGACTTTGCTCCATCCAGCTTCGACAACAGCATCTGGGTTCTGGGAGATGGCAACTCCTGGTGCAACAAAGGCTGCTGCTTCCGGGTCGTCACCAGCTCCTCCCCCCAGTTCACCATCACCTTTCAGTCGGTCGTTGACCCACCACCTGGCCATGGCTCGAAGCCCTTTGCTAAATCGCCACTGGTTTTCTGCCCACAAGGGAGGACTGTGATTGGGCTGCAACTGAAAACGACTTTCGGCCTTCCACCAGGCATTGGCGAAGTTCAATGGGGGAAGCAAATTGGTGGGCCAAATCGCAATCGTAGCTTCTTGAGTCCCAGTCGCTGGGGTAACAAGCGTGACAAGATACCAGGTCAAAGCCACAGCGTCCGCCGCATCGCCAAAAACAAAATTTGACGCGACTCCGGGATTGAGGCGATTCCACAGTCGGTCCCGGACTTCAATCTGGTAGTTCTTGAATGCACCGTTGTCGCCTGTCACCGAGAATTTTGTATTACGGCCCCAGAGGTTTCTTTGGATCAACGACTGAGCTTTGGCGAAGAAGGGTCCTTCGTTGAGTCGTGGAGCAGCGGCAAGGCCAAGAATGCTCCCCTGGAGTTGTTCCAGAAGTTGGGTACCAATGCAGAGGTTGGTGGCAAGCACGCCGCTGCTTTCCGGATTGACAAACGCCGCCGCCGTATACCCTCGGTTTTGAAGAAACAGAACGCCGTCCATGAAGTCGGCAAGATCAGCCTGGAGAGTCGCCACGGCAGAGTTATCGGCGCTGAGTGTTGATAGGAGAGTCTCGATTTTTCCGGGTAGGTTCGGAAAGGCAACATCTTCTTTCTCATTGCCAATCCACCCGAGGAGCCAAGCGTAACCCCAAGCTCTTGAGAGAGGATCAGAGACCTGATCCAACGCCGCTTCCGCCAACGACAAGCGCCCCGAGTTGATGAATGATAGAGCACTCGTCAGCGTCGTATCTGTTGAGTCCGTCGCCACGAGTGCGCTTGCGCGATGATCAAACCGCACAGGAGCCGGAGTGTAGGGGTAGATCTCAATTCCTGTAACCCAGACTTGGTCACTGGGTGAGCTTTCAATGGCAATTTCGATATCACCGTTCGCATCAGCAATCGCTAAAGCAACTCGGCGCTTATAACCGCCATAGAGGTTATTGAAATCTGCCTTGGCATTGAGAGCTCGGACGAAATCATTCTGAATCACATGCCGGCCATTGAATCGAATATTGAGAGATTCAATGTTAACCCCTTGCGCTGGCTCAGGAGCAATTACATTGCCTGGTCCTTGAGGTATGAGATGCCCGTCAATTGAATTCCCTAAATAGACGACACATAGGTAACGGCCTGAACCGACATTCGCTTTGAAGCTAAAATCTGTCGCACTGAAATTTCCATCTTCGATCAAGTCGGGATGGTGATTATGAACATTGATGAAGGGTGAAGATCCGTTGGCGAATTCGGACATGGCGGAAGGATTGACCCAACCGAATCCTCCGCTAGCAAACTGAGTACTTGCATCGACTCGCGTGAATCCTGGAGCAAGGGGGCTCGATGAAGACCCCATGTCAAATCGTTTGGTTGTCTGACCCAGGCTCGCAGATGCCAAGAGCACCACCGCCAACCCGAGCCTCATGTTAATCATAGATCGCATTCGTAATCCTCTTTGTTGAGAAGTTGCCCGGCTCTGATGGACGCTTTGGAAGATCCAACAGATCGCAGGTGTCATCGGTCGAAAGTGGATCGACCCCGTCCTGTTGGCGCGCTTAGAGAACGGGACGTTATGATCAATCAAAAAATCTTCGAGTGAATCACAGGAAAGCGGCTTCAAGAATTTGCACCATGAGGAACCAGGTTCCGAATGTCAGCTTGACCTTGTTACGAACATGTGACACGAAGGCTGAATATTTCGCCTATCATGATCCGAAACCGGAGGGATCTATGAAAATTGCAGTTCATCTGTTTTGGGTGGTCGCCATTCTGTCGAGTTGTGGAGATTTGGAATCCTCGAACCAAGACTTGACTTCTAGGGCAAAGGCAAACACACGGGCTCTCGAGATCTTGGACTCCATGCGCGACGGATCTTGGGATGGTGGGCGGACTTTGCCCAAATTGGACTGGTCGGATGTCGAGCCCCTCCTTAGTCGTGCAGAGAGCGATCTTTTGTTGAAACGATTTCCTGCGAATCCCCTGTCGTCCCAGGCTCAATTCTCTTGCGTGGAGGGGATCATGGCCCTGTGGCTCATTGAGAGCGTTCGGACCCATGCTCCCGGAGGTTACCCGTCTTTGAATCCACTCTGTT